>NZ_JBFEFW010000049.1:0-24086 GCF_047229145.1 Brevibacillus jepli | reverse complement strand
AACTTGCACGTACGGTTTGGGACAGGGGAAAAGACGGAGGCGCACATGCCAAAGTTTTACCTATTGTCATCAAATGGAGTTGCTGTTTGTAAAATCACTGTGGCAATCGACAGGGAACTTCCTGGGCCTCAAGGTCAGAAAGAAACCGATTATTTAGACGTTATCTTTTGGAGACAAACGGCTGAGTTGGTTGCTAATTACTTTAAAAAAGGGAGAGCAATCCAAGTACAGGGTCGTTTACAATCCCGCTCCTATGATAATAAAGAGGGGAGAAGAGTGAAAATTTGGGAGATCATTGGTGATAAGTTCTTCTTTGTTGATTCCAATCCTATTGTCCGTGCAGACAAGACCGGCAGAAATGATAATCACAATCTTACCGGTACTTCTGTTAATCGAGGCGAACATGTAGGAAGTAAAAGTAACGATCCTTTTGCAGCTGGAAATGACCCGTTTATCGGTGAGGGTATTTTAATTAACATAAGCGATGATGACCTCCCTTTTTAGAAGAGAGCACATCGTTTGGAGTAATATGAAAGGCTTCCTTTCCATTTTTGGAGGAAGCCTTTTTGTATCACAACATTAGATCATTTTGGAGGGAAGGGACTTGAACAAAATTAATGCAGCAGCGATCTTTATTTATAGTGTTTGCACTGTAGTAGCGGGAATCGTTACATACGCATTATTTGGATAAAAAACTGTAATACTCGGAAGAGTGAGGACAGGGCCAACGATTGAATTGGCCCTGTTCCATTTTTTAGGGAGGCTATGTTTTGATGGAAGTCGTGAAGAAAAGAGTGTATAGTCACAGCCAGTTAAATCTAGCTGAAAAATGCGATCGTGCCTATTTCCACAAATACATTGAAGGACGCCCGGAGCCAAGTGGGTTACCGGCACGCGTTGGAAAGATCTTTCATGAAGCTATATCCATTCACATTAACGAAGGATATTCTCCTGAGGACGCCGTTTTTATCGCAATCTATAAACAAAATGGCTTACCAGATGGAGAGCGTGATTACTTTCTCATTAATATGGTTAAGAAAATGTCTCGTAGAATCGCACAATGCCATGGTGAGCACGCAGACATTTTTTCAGAAATGCACCTAAAAATCAATTTGGCGGAAGTTGACCGGGAGATACAGGGATACCTTGATATCGTACTGGATGATCCTGCATCAGATACATTGGCTATTTGGGATTTCAAAACGAGCTGGTACCCCTTTTCTGCTACCGCTACTAAGCAACTTCCGTTATACGGCATGATGTATAAGGAAATGCGCGGCGGGTACGTACCGAGTAACTATAAGGGCATTCTCATCTTTCCCCGTTGTTCAGATGAAGATGATTCTGAAATCGTATTGACCGATGAGATTATGAACGAAGCAAGAGTGTGGGCTGTTGAGCTTATCCGTAAAATTGAGGCGAAGGATCCAACGAACATTGACGACTGGAAGATGACAACGAACCGTTCAAATTGTGAATTCTGCAGCAGAGCGGCTTTGTGTGCAGGCGGATTAATAAATGGTTTGCCTACCAATGGATATCCCAAGGACGATGCTGAAGCAAAGGCAATTGGCGAATACCTCTTGGCACAAGAGTTGGCAATAAAGCGGATGAAGGACGGCCTGAAGGCTTTCGAAAAGCAAAATGGTCCCGTTCAAGTAAGAGGCGGTAGATGGACTCACGTAAGAGGCGAGGCAAACCCAAGCATCGATATGAGCATCATTCGCCAGTATGCGCAGGAGCATGGGATTGACTTGTTAACATTAACCAAATTAGAGGCCAAGGCTATTAAAGATTTGATCGAGGGTGACGCAACAGGAGTTTTACGAACACAAGCTAAGTGGTCAACACCACGTAGCACATTTAAGTTCGTGGAGGAAGCATAGGAATAAGTTTCGGAAAGAGAGTGAAGCCCGGCATAATGTCGGGCTTAATTTTATCAAAGGGGAAAATTTATGAATACGAGAGATGTGTATCGAAGATTTTTCCGAGACATTAAGGAAGGAAAAAAGTACAACACAGTCCTTGGGAGTAGGAACAGTGTGGAAGCAGTAACAGCTGACTATGTCCTTATTCGTACGAGAAAAGGAGTTAACCGAATTGCCCGGCAAAAAATTAAAGAGGCTATTTGCTTCTTTTATCATTGCAGGACAGTAATCCGGAAGCAATTGGAGACCTTCACCAGATTTAATAGCGCTCTTTTTGGATTGCTGCGACTTGCTTTCCACAAGATCACAAAATGGGTGAAAACCCCGAAAGGATACTGGCGCCTAAGTATGACCGATCAAATTCACTTCTTTTCCGGACTTTGCCGGGCTCCGCGGGACATGCTCCTTGCAAAGGAGAACGGAGCGACTCATATCCTTATTAGTTATCATTTCGTACGGACGGATCCTAACGAGTGGTGGTTGTATTACGCGCAAAAATATAAGCTCCAAATTTTGATTGACCCAGGTGAGTATTCCCGCTACAAGGCGGAAATTAGTGGGCAGGATATTTCTCCGATCACTGTATCTGATTATGCTGCTTTCATTCTGAAGCATAAGGAAAAAATTCAGGGGTATTTATCGTTGGATGTGATCAAAAATCCCGAACAAAGCCAAGCAAATTTCCGTGAACTGATAGAAATAGTAGGAGTGGATTTTCCTCCCATCCCAGTTTGGCACGTTCAGTCAGAATGGAAGCACTTAGAGGAAATCATGAAATTGGATCCGCCAGTGGTAGCTATCGGCGGGTCAGCATTTTTATCAGAACAGAAGAGAAATCACATATTCCGGGAATTGTTTGACCGGTTTAAAGGAAACTTTCATGCTCTTGGACTCTCTTCCCGGTTGATGTTTACCTATCCGTGGTTTAGCTCTGATAGCAGTGCCTGGCTGCAGGGACGGAAGAGTCATTCTTTATTAACCACAAGCGGCCAAGTAAAGGCGCCAGATGATTGGACGACGGAGGAGTGCCTCCAATTTAATGTACAGACTCTTGTGCATCAGCTTCAGCAGAATTATGACCGACGATTCCAAACTTCTTTATTGATAAAGCCGATCCAGAAGCTTCATCAACTAACCTTATTTTGAGGAGTGATCTAATTTGGATTTTCAAAATGAAATAATATTAATCCTGTTATTATTTGCGGCAATTCTTTGGTTTCGTCGGAAAGTCAGGAAACTGATTTCTATTGGAATTGGAGTTCTTGGATTACTAAAGACGTTGAGTTGGCTATCAACCATATTTGTTCAGTAATATGATGACATTCGATTTATAGAGAAGGGCAGGAGACATCCTGCTCTTCTTTATCGACTTGCGTTTGGTCAGCCTAATCAGGCGGATTTCTTGAAATCATTGCAGGCACGTGTGAGCAATAGCGGGGTGAATGAGGCTGAATTGGCGAAGAGGTATATGATTGATTTAGTTCCTAAATAGGGACTGTTATATTTTCTACTCTATGAGAAAAGGCCGTACCTGAGAGAGGAGAGCTCTCAGGCAAGGCCTTTTCGTCCGTTCTGCGTTTTACGCCCGAACAACCAACAATCACATTAACCAAAAGGAGATTCAATTTGGAGAGAATTGATCTCCCTACCTTCAATATAATAGAGCCGACTTACCCTCGTCAAATATAGAAAACAAACAAAGGACAGAATTGATGATTCCCAAGATGAAAAGCAAAATGATATCACCGAAACAATTTTGAATCAGCAACGTTTAGAACAGGAGAAGGCGCCTCTTAAAGAGAGCATTAATAGTTTATGGTGTAAAAATATGGTAATCATATATAAGGGTTATCTTGATTTATCGCTTTAACGAAATGTGAAATTTAAAAACATAGGGAGGTACCGTCATGGCGAAGTTAATTCTCTTTGGTAATGGAGACGGTGGAGGGCTGATCATTGGACCCAACGGGGTGCGCCCGATCCCACCGTTCGACCCGGCAATACGTCTGCAGTTGCGTGGGCTCTCGGCCCTACTTAACGGTATGACTCGGATGTCTGGGAAGCCGGCACAAGAGATGGGCAAACTTTTAAATCAAGTTTCAAATCTTCTAGTGGTTGAAATCGAGGAGATTGTGGGACCTCTGGATGGCGAGAATTCAGTTGTCTATCAGGATGAAGATGGTGGCTTCACCTGCGGCAGCACAGGCAAGCCACCGATCCCGTTCGCTTGGCCCCCGCAGAAGATGCCGAGTGTCAACGATCTGATCGCTGCAGGCGTACTCGAACACCAGTTTATCGACTACATCCGGGCTGCTGGTGAGCAGAAAATTTCGGTGCGCGATATTCTGGAGGAACCCGCGGCGATCGCGACTCGGCTTGGCATGGAGTTGTCGGAACGGACAATTGAAGATGTGCAGCGACTTGCTCCGTCTCAACTTGACAAAATCGAGGATCCGGTCGAACGCGAAGTTGTACAGTTCTTTCATCAAGTGGTTCAGGATGGCCGCTTCCTCTCAACATGGGCAACCCGTCCCTACGAGGTCGCCCAGCACCTCAATGCCGAGATCAGTACCAGCGCGATCGAGCGGATTCTCACCGGCGGGGCAAGTGCCCTTACTGGCAACTATCAGATGAGTCCGGTATTGGTGGCCGTAGCAGTGGCTATCGTGATCGTACTGGTTGAAGATCAGCCGACAACTATCACGGACTCTTCCGGCCTGACGAAGTTCTGACCTGGAGGTACTACGATATGTGCTCAGACAAAGTGTTGCCCAACCCCTCCGTCGTCTTAGTTAGCATGCCGTGGACCAGCCTGACCGAGCCAAGTCTTGGACTCGGCATCTTACGAGCAATCCTCGATCAAGAAGGAATTCCGTGCCGCATTCTTCACTTGAACATTTTCCTTCTAGAGCACCTACGCGCGAATAGCTATTACGCCTTGGCCAACGTTTACGCACTTAACGACTTTCTATTCAGCGGCGTGCTCGATCCCAATGTAAGTACCAAGCAGCTGCAGTGGCTGCGCCTGAAAACCGATGCAATGCTGACATACGAGCTGATCGATGAAAAGCAGTACGGTGGACTCGATGGAGTTGTGCATGAGTTGCTACGTCTTCGCCAGGAAGTGATTCCTGAATGGCTCAACCGCTGGGCCGATCAGATCGCAAACTCCAACGCAACACTCATTGGATTAACCTGCTTGTTCGACCAGACTATCGCCTCCCTAGCTCTGGCACATCTAGTAAAGCAGCGAGCTCCCGAAAAGATGATCGCACTTGGCGGCTACGCGGTTCGATCACCGACGTCAGAAGCACTGTTGCGGTCCTTCAGCTGCATTGACGTGGTCTGCGTCGGAGAAGGCGAGCCTGTGATGGGCCCACTCGCACGCGCTTCGGCTGGCCAACTCCCACTAAGTGATGTACCATCTATTATTTATAGGGGGGCGTCAGGTGAACTTCATACAACGGCAATGGCTCCTGCTGTTGATATGAATACCTGTCCAGCCCCGAACTATGATGATTTTTTCGCCGACTTGAGGCAGCTTTCAGATCAGCACAAGGTCGAAATTGAAGTTGGTCGCGTTCCCATCGAAAACTCACGTGGCTGCTGGTGGGGGCAGAAGAAGCATTGTGTCTTCTGCGGAATCCATGACAATGATCTGGTCTATCGAAGTCGTGACGGAGAGAGGGTACTGGAGGTAATGGATACCTTGGCGGAACGCTATGGGTCCCGCTCATTTCAGTTCTCAGACTACATCCTGCCTAACCAGTATTTCAAAACACTGCTCCCAAAATTGGTTGAACGCGGGAGCCCCTATAGCATATTCGCCGAAATCAAAGCAAATCAGAACGTAGAGCGGGTCTCACTGTTGGCGAAAGCTGGGGTCGACGAGGTGCAGCCAGGCATAGAGTCCTTCTCTAGCGATGTGCTTCGGAAAATGGACAAAGGTGTCACCGGTGTCCAGAACGTTCATACCCTCTTGTTAGGGAAACGACATGGCATCCAGGTTCGATGGAATATCCTCTACGGACTACCAAATGACGATCCGGCAGAGATTGCTGCCATGCTCCGAGCCTTGCCACTCCTCTTTCACCTTGACACCCCTGCGACGCGGGTCCAGATTCAGGTCACTCGGTATGCCCCACTGCAAGCCGACCCTGCGAGATTTGGTATCCCAGTGGCCACATATGAGCCCTCGTATGATCTGATCTTTTCTAAGCGATTCCTCGCTGAGAGCGGGTTTGATTTGAATGACTTCTGTTATTACTTTGATATCCCTTTCGAGAACGCTCCTTTGTTGCACCAACTTTACGCTGAGATCGACCGTACAGTCGACGCGTGGAAGTGTGCCCAGAGGCAGCGCAAAGTTTCTCTCTGGTATCAGGAAGTTACTGGGGGGCTAGAAATCTTTGACTCTCGATCAGAGCCACCGGTGATATCCCGTCTCACCACCACCGAATCAACGATATACCACCACATGGCGGAGCCGATCGCCATAGAGACTTTGCGGCAGCGCTGCCACGAAATATCGGTTGATGAATTCGAACACGCATGGAAACGGCTCGAGAAACTTGGGTTGTTCTTCCAAGATGGGGAAAAGGTGATCGGGCTGGCGTTGCCAAAATTGATGTAATCCGATAGGGGCAACTCTCTTGTTTATGAAGTTGCTCATTAAATCGATTCTGGAAGAAAGAGGTTCAAATTGGACAAAGATACCGGTTGGATTAAATGTGCATCGTGAGTGTCACTAATGAAACGTGGAAAAATGATTTTCGGGGTCCAAACCTGATAATGTCGAGCTTTTTTCAAACACCCCGTAAATGACTTACGGGGGTAGAATGACCGGGAAAAAGACCTATATACAACACATTGTAAATATTCCCAGACAGGTTACACATAATATGACCACATGATGAAAGGGTGAGTCATAAATGGCGAATCGAAATTCAAATCAAACACTAGTTTCACAAGCTAACCAAGCTCTGGATCAACTCAAATATGAGATTGCAGCAGAGTTTGGTGTAAATCTCGGCCCTGACACCACTTCTCGTCAAAATGGTAGTGTGGGTGGCGAAATTACCAAGCGTCTGGTAAGCTTCGCTGAACAGCAACTGGCTGGTCGCGGATAATAGCTACTGGATACAACAAAATATTTTGATGGTGGAAGCCCCTGGGAACCCAGGGGATTTTTATTCATCGTAACTTTATCCAAATAATTCTGTTTTATTATAAAGAAATACTTTTGTACCATTTACTGCAATGGTTATATATGCAATTATATACATGTATTAACAATTGGGAATGTTTGGATTTAACGGAATGTTTCTAAGGGTTCGAATATCAAAAATTACATGGGAGTTGA
Organism: Brevibacillus jepli; assembly: GCF_047229145.1. Taxonomy (NCBI): domain Bacteria; kingdom Bacillati; phylum Bacillota; class Bacilli; order Caryophanales; family Paenibacillaceae; genus Brevibacillus; species Brevibacillus jepli. Next base: position 16,796 of record NZ_JBFEFW010000049.1, on the reverse strand, counting down.
TAGCATGAATAATAAGGCTATAGGTGCCATATTTTGCTTAATCGCTTCACTTCTATACTGTACTAGGTATATTGCAGCTGCAATTTTTCATATCGGGTTTAATGAATACTCAGATGGTACTTTTTCTTCAATGTTAGATAGAGTTGGATCTAATTTGCTTACGCTGAGTATACTTTCGCTAATAATTGGGCTAATCTATTTAACTCTTTCTTGGATTAAGAAAGACAAGTAAATTGTCTCTTTTCTATAGATAAGCAGGCGGTAAATTCTATAGAAAAAGATGATTATAAAATTCAAAGGGAGGCTTTAAAATGCTCGTCAAAAAATTCTTTACATCTTTTTTTGTATTTGCTCTCTTGGTAAGTTGTTTTGCTTTTGGAGGAAGTAATCAGGCATTTGCAAAAAATGGTGAGGATACTTCTCAGATGAAAGCCACAAAGGTTAAACATATTTTTTACGATGACAAAGAAAAAGCATACTTTGATGAAAAAGAGGGGGGGTATATTGGAGAGGTATATACGGTAGAAAATGGGGAAATCGTAGATGAATTGACTCCTGATGAATACATCGATTTACTTGCTAAACAAGAGGAAAATGAAAAAAACCTTAAAAAAGATCAAAGTCCGAAAGTTAATACCGATATTCAAGCTTTAGCTGGTTCTAGTTACTGGGTTTATAAAGAAGATAGTAATAGTGATGCTATTTTTTATGGAGGCAGAGCGAGCATTATCCAACAAAACCCAGGACCAGAAAGTGACGAATTCCAGATATCTTACTCATGGACTGAAGGATATGAGATAACTGGAAGCGGAAGTATTGGTACAGAAGCCAAATATGCAATTCAGGCTGGAGTAGGATTTACTTGGGTGAGTTCAGCTACCGTTGCAAGTACTCATACCATGACAATCCCAGCGGGATACGAAGGTTATTGGAGATTTGATCCCCGAAACAATATTTCCTACGGATCTTTATATGTTGTAGACTCTAATTCTGGCTACATGACCTTGATGGATGACAATATAAGAGCATTCTCCCCTGCAAAGATGGGGAGTCAATTAGACGGTAACCTAGTTTCGATCAAACAAAGAATGTCACAATAACAATTACTCTCTCCCTTTAAAGCTGATCACTGATATAAAGACTAAGACTAAGGAATACAAAAAAAGATCTTCGAGGGGTACCGCCAACGAAATGACATAAAACCCACGCTAAGAACTTGAATGCCAATAAAAAACTCGATTTCCTGTACGCTAAGGAAATCGAGTTTTTATTTTGGGGTAAAGGGAGCATCTCCTCCGTTTACCCCAAAGTAGACTTATAACACAATTTTATTTCGCGGCAAGTCTCGTTAAAGAAGGAGTTTACTAGGGGCCTATCGACAGCCCTTTTTAGGTTCCCCATTCAGCGCCATTCTGGGTTACTCCTCCTGAACCTTTTGTCTGAGAATTATCAGGATTAAGTAATTGCGGAGTTAATACGAGCGCAAACAGCACGTTTGCTAGAGGCTTCCAATATTGCAGATTATCCAATATTTGTAATGAGTGGTTACATACACTGGTACTACCCCTACCGGTTTCCTGATAAAAGGGCTTCTCTGCATAAGAGAAGCCCTTGAATTTCCGAAAGGAGCGCCTATATGGATCTGAGCTAGAGGAATTGACCAGAGGCCAGCTCAGGAACTTTTGGTTTGATGCAATGCAGATCGGCTAAGGCCCCGGTACTTATTACTCAGTTAATGGAACTAAAGTTTTACCTATTATGTCTTCAATAGTATGACCCTTACTATCAAACGCTAAATATAGATGATCTTTTGAACGTTTCACATTAGGACCATCAAGAAACATAGGACCTTTAAGAATAAACTTCTTCTCCGTTTGCTCTTTATCAATAAGGATCATTTTAACCAAAGGTCCATCAATAATGCCCGTCAGTTTAGCCTCGACGGTAATAACATTCACTTCCTGTATAAAATCGGCTGTTAATATTTCCAGTTCAAACATTATATTCCCCTCACTTTTCGCTTAAACCTCTTCTATATTCTCTTAGTGCTTTAATCGTTTGTCTCGTCTCATTATTAGGAATTCCATAAGCCTTTCTATACTTAATCAGTTTTTCTTGAGCTTCAATTTCCATCTCCAACCAGTTGTTCCCAGTCGCCCTACCTGTTCGGGCCTGAGTTGAATGAATGAATTCTTCAAATACAGCTGAAGTCGTAGGATTCTCTCTATGCATGATAATCTCAGGCCCAATATTAGATGCTTCTGCCTGATTTTTCTCGAGCCGAGCGGTTACTTCAGGACTTTGTAGAATTACCCCACCTTGTCGCTCGAACTGTTTCTTCATTCGTTCAAATTTTGCTGGATCAATAGGCACTCTTTCTGAACTGTTCCCAGTACGGAAAAGTTCTTTGACTTCATTCTTCCTCTTATTCACATTGTGTGCGGCATCTACCAAGTTGGCTATCTGCTTACTTCGTCCAACCGTCAATACGGATAAGGTAATCCCACCAAGCGCTCCCGCGTCAGCAAACGTTAATTGACCGTCTTGCAGCGTGTTTAAATCTTCCTTTAGGGGGTCTATATAGCCTTCTTTGACAAAGATCTCTAAGCCCTTTGGTAAATCCCTTTTCGCTACATCTAAGCCTCGCGGAAGTTCGTTTGCGGCTTTGTTCAATGCACTGGGAAGTTCGCCTGCCGCCTTTCCTACATTGGCAGGAACATCACCCAGCATAGAAATACCTTTGATCAAGTTTTCCAGCATACTTCGCTTTGATGAAACTGTTCCAACCGATGGCACGAGATTTGGCACACTAATGGGTTGCTCGGATGCCGACGACACTGCTCCTACTGCCGGGACGATATTGGGTGGTACTGAACCACTTGCAATCGTCACGCCGCCCAAATCCTGTCCATCATTTTCAATTTTTATGAGTCCACAGTGGATACACATATTCGTGGACTTGTTCAATAATGCCGGGAATCCGTCGACAAGTGTGTCCGCTTTGCCATCGATCCACGGCATCGTAGTGAGAGGTACGCATGGCATGGGCGTGAGGACACCATTGTTCGCTGCTGTAGCTGACGCAACTGTTGGATTTTTGAGGCTGCTGCACATTCCAAATGGGTTGATATTCGCCGTTGGAACGAAATCCATGATGTTCATTTGCGGCTTGCCTTTTACAAAAAAACCATGGCTAAATGGCATTTTTAATCGACTTGGCCGACTTCCCTGGCTACATGACAAAATGGCGCCTGCTACGACGTAGGTCTTGCGTTCCGCATTCGACTTCTGGATCGTAATATCTTTGGGCATACAGTTTCCTCCTCTCTGTAGTTTCTATACAGATGGAAGATATGCAAATTGATCCCCGGTGACTGATATCCAATCCATACAAAAAAATGAAATAATGCCCATTTTAGGTATCGGTTATGTGAAAGACGCAAGCAATAGGTATAAAGTTGCGAAAATCATTTAAATTGATTTCCTTGGTGTGAAATCAAGGGTTTTAATCATTCCCATCAAAGAAAGGGTGACCAACTCTACCGAAACACTCATGGACCTTTGCGTACTTTCTTACGGGAAGATCTGGGAAGATGATTGCTACATGGTTTTTTAAAATATAGGTACAGTTTCCAAAACCGATATGAAAAGTAATATCGTGTGCAGCAAGGAAGGTTTGTAATTCATCCAATTGCATGACCGGGATCCAGTAGTAAAAGCTTCCCCTCAAAATTATCACCCCAATTTTTATTACTGAGATTGTACATAGTAGTGTTGGGACAAAAAAATCCACTCCATTTAGGAGTGGATTCATACTTTACGTTTATTGAATACAACTACTTTGCCCTTTGATTGTTTGGCAGCTTGACGATTATGTTGAAGCTGTTTTTGTTCAATTGCGCTAATTTTTTGGGAGTAGAATTCGTTCGACTGGTCAGTCCATGCTGGTATTTCTTTGGCCGGATATGGGAATGGCGGCAAGAAGGGAGAATTGTAAATCATCTGATCTGTTATGGGTATTTGATGCATGTAGTTCCAGTAGCGTTGCCGATATTCTCTTTCGCTGTACCAGACATGAAGAATTGTTTCTCCTTGAGGGCAATCCGGAAATACATCTCTCCAAGGTGTTTTTGGGAGGCATCCAGAAAAGAGATTCATCATGTCTAACTCGATATGTTTACCTTGGCCATATTTTAAAAGAGCGGAAATGTATTGGCAGTTCCACCAAGAAACTGCAACCAGAAATGGAAGAGCAAATCTTTCGTAACCAGTAAACCATTGGTCGGCAGGCTTTTGTTGGTATAGAAAGTAGAAGAAAACCGCTATTAGTAAGAAGCCGATGAAAGGGGGAAAAAGGGAGCTGACTCCAATAACCTTTATTAACGGCTGCTTTCTCTCAGGACTCACTTCGCTGTAATCTGCATGTATATAGACTCGAGACCGAAACGTATCTACAATCGTTTGATAAAAACGGTTTTGTGCAATGTCACTTATGATTGGTGAAAGTGCGACAGGGGGTTTGATCAGGTAGTAAAGTAAAATGGGTGGCACATAAGGAGTATTATCCCAGCGGAAGTACTCAGCAATAAAATGTTTTACCCTCATCTGTTCAGCGACTTGATAATATATTTTCTGTGATGCAGTCAGTTTATAGGTTAGGAAAACAATTAAGATCCAATCGCCATATTCAAGGATGAAATGCCATAGGTAACGTAGCATTTCGTAATAGGACGACAGCGCTTGATATTGTGGAGTAGTCCATTGAATAACGAAACAGATTGGATAGGATATAAGTGCTATTGTTACGAGTAACTTAAGCGATTTTTTAATGGAATGATCTTTCATGAAATATCACCTCTTTCCTTTATTTTACTATGGATAACTACTCATCTCAAAAATTGGTGGGGAACTTTTGGACTTGCAGAGAAGTTTACGTACCGTGTATGATATTGCTAATCAATTTAATTTTCCTGATTATTCGGGACACGCGTTCTGAATAAAATTATTGGATGGGCCTTCTTGGGTGTATGTAATTTAAATCACGTTCATTGGAACGGTTGAATGGTATCTGTAGATGTTTCATTGCAGCTACTTCTATTCGACCTTTGCAATAAGCGTGATTTTTTCTTTTTACCAAAGGGAGGCTGTTAATCATGTGCATTAATGCAATCATTGAATTTAAGGGACAGGTTGAATACAAAGGGAACCCAAATTGTGAAGTCATCGTGGTAGATCAGCTAGAGGGGATATCAAACTTTGGCATCTACTCAGAAGAAGGAAGCAAGTTATTCTCATTCGAGATTCCTGATTTCAGACTACTGGATCCATTTACTTTAAAGCCTAGGAAATTGCCCTTCACGCAATAAATGTGATACAATGCCATAAAATAGATTCTTTAACTCTTATTACTACAATTGGGCAAGCGCCTAATTTGAATACACGTAAACGAATGCACTGAATTTAGTGACCAATCAGCTCTTTAAATGAGCAGACATTCCCGTGTCCCAAAGACATGGGTTGATTGGTTATTAAATTGAGTGCTATTTTTTTGCGCTCAACAACCAACATCACTTTTAAAGGAGAGATTAAGATGCATGAAGAAACATCGTTTTTAAGTGCTGAAGCTGTAAAGGAGAAGCTAGTGTATATCTATCGGCTACCAACTGATAAGCTTTCAGACGAGGATTGCATTAAACAAATGCATGAGGTTTTGGAAATGAATTCTCAGTATGTAGAGATAGATGAGCATCTGAAGAGGGCCAAAAGTCTAATTGAAAATTGGCGACACGATTCAGAGCAGTTTTCGGGAGCGGGAGAGGTTCTCGAAACGATCGTTGATATTCTGCTGGCGACAGTAGTCTAAAAGGGACCGACATATAACAGTAGGGTATTTCCTTCCTTGAAATTTAAGGGAAGAAATGTATGTTGGTGTTTTCAAGTGAAAGTACGTGAGTCCAGATGGAAAAGGGCAGGGAATAATGACCCGCTCTTTTGAAACTCCGGGCACAATGATCGAATGGTTTCAAATCAAATATTCGAGACGAAGATTAAGACCAATTCCGTTCAAATGCGGGAATGGTCTTTTTTCTTTTTAAGGAGGCAATTCGAAATGATGCAGCCAATAAATGAATTATATTCAGTTGACACAGCGCCAGTAATGGTCACTATCAACAATGAAGTGATCCTAATGAAGGACTTGTTACTGCTCGCAGAACATGCCTACATTGTGTACAAAAAATGGGAAGGAAATTATTTTAAGGTCTCGTACCTTGAAATTTTGAAACTGACCCCTGGCGAGTTGATGGAGTCTTTACAGCAAATCTTGGATACGGATTTGGCTAGTTTACTTCGGGATATCCGTCGACCATATTTTTTATCGGAAGTGGCTATCAACTATTTGGTGGATGGATTCAATAATCTAAACTTAACGGTTTGCTTAGAAAGCAATCGCGCATAACTAACAATAACTAGGAGAGAGAAAGACAATGAACAAAGTAATGGAGAGTTCACCTATAAAAGTTTGTGATCAACCATTCTTTATAGCAGTATATTGCTATGGAGGCATTATCAGTTCAATTGAAATTGGAACCGATCTTGTAGAATTATGGAGAGAGATGAGAAGGAATTTGTATGCAAACTTCGATGGAGAAGTAGATGATGCGCGGATATTTAACCAGAACAGTGAAGAGGTCTACTATTTTAATGAAGATGAGGAACGCATGGAATTTTATTGTTCAAAGTGCTTACTCATCAATAATTTAGCAAAAGATGATGAACAGCGATGCAGCTGCGGTATGAAATTGACACCGCTTTTTTAGAGGAAGACTTGAAAAATCAAAGCAGGTTCATAGAATCAAGGATTTTCTGGTACTCAATAACACAGAAAAACATGTAAAGAAGGTGACATATCTGTCGCCTTCTTTTCTATAAAAGGGGAATTGCATATGAGTGAGAATAATGTAATAGAGAACACTGATAATAACGATAGGGATAAAGGCATCTCTAAGTGGAGATTATTTCTCTGTTACCTTTTGGCGGCTGCTTTTGGGCTGTTTATTATGTTTGCTGTCGGTGGTCCCGCTGCAGCAGGAATTAATTATGTCATGGGTTATGTGGGTGAGCGCGAATGGAATTGGTTTACTATTTTCCAATGGGTAGGTTTTGGAACACTATTATTCCTTCTCACTCAATATTTCGGCAATACTTGGAGGGCGAAGGAGGATGACATCAAAGCAGGAGTAACTGACTTCGCAAACCCATTCTACGATCCGGATTTTGAACCAGGTTCTTATGCCTTTAAGCGCAAGTACCGACAATTGCTTCGTGAGCATCAAAAGACAAAATTATTATTACAAAGGGTCATACGAAATGGGAAAGCTACACACGAGAATCTATTGGAACTCCAAGAGAGCCTGCAAGTCTTTATTCGCCATCATGATAATGCGAATCGGTTACTAGGCTCAGCTTCCTATTTGCTTATGAATGGCGGCCAAACACAATTTGTGGATACGATGCTTCACTCCGTTCTAAATGAGTGTACTACGATACTACAGAGGGACTATAATGACAAATCAATCGCGCTCTATCAGGTTGATGGGGAGTGCCTCGTAATGCGTAGTTATAGCCGAATCAGTGCAGAGTCCGCTGCTAATAGAAAGTTTAAAAAGGGAGAAGGATTCGCAGGATTTGTTTGGGAATCAAATGAGCCTACGATTGAGTTCTCAATTGATATCGAGAACGATCCCCGCTTCCAAGGTAACCTTAGACCAAAACATGGATTTAAATCAATATTGGGATTACCTATCTCCATAGGAGGAGATGTTTTAGGCGTTTTGTGCTTACAATGTGAGCGGGAGAATGGGTTTACTCAAGAAGATCTGCGAGCAGTCACATTTTACGCGAATTGTTGCTCGCTAATTCTGTTGTATGATAAACTGAGCTTAGAGGGAAGGGGGAGCTAATATGGCGGTAAAAACAACTGGTTGGCCATCGGTTGATAAACTCCTTAAAGAGGGAGAAGCTCTGCAAAGAGAGTTTGTTGAACTTGACCAGCAGTCTGATGAGCACCTGTCCAAATATGCAACGCCCTCACCATTTAAGTCAACTAAGAAATACAAAGTAGTCAAAATGTTGTCTAAATAAATATACGGGGACAGGAATCTTCGGAATCCTGTCCCATTTATTATGAAATTTCATCCAAAAGTGTTTGAAATTCTCATTAATAGTGATATAATTTCATCATTAAACCATTTTTAATTCTATATCCTGTATTGGACAAGCGTCTGATATTATTAATGATAAAATCCGCTTCTACAAGAGCGACCAAACTACAATTTTGTAGTCTTTTTCTCCATGGTATGGAGAGACTGGTTTGGTTTCTGTTGTGGGTAGTGGATTTTTTTATGCCCAAAAACAACCAACAATACATTTTTAAAGGAGAGATTTTAATGAGTAAACGTGAGGTAGCGATCGCACTTAGCAAAATTCAGAGACAACAACAGTTAAGGAAACTTACTGTTGTTGGAGCTATTAAGCTGAAGTAAAGTGGGTGCGAACATGACAGGATGGAGAACTGTTACGTTCAGAGGTAAGGAAGCAAGTGTTTTCGAAGGGCGTATTCAAGTGGAAAACCGGGATCCTGATCTTCACTATTATGATATTCGTCATAGTGAGAACGATTGGGGAAACCCTGTATCCATCGAACCTAGTGTCAGTGTTAATTTTTTCGGTATTTTGATTACCAGTGAGCCAATTAATATGGGACCGAGCAGTTGCCTCAAGTTGACTTTTAATGAGCAGCGGATATTTGCATATTAGGGAGGCAGCATGATAACCAGGTTACCTGATGATTGGAATGAAATGACAGTGGAAAAGAAAACGGAATTCTGGGATTTTCTCCAGGGGGAGCAAGTGGAAGCGGAACATTCTTATAAGCCAGGTGAGAAGCGAGTGTACTGTCACTGTTGCGGCCGGCTTATAAGATATGGTTCCGTTTCTTTTTTTGAAGGGTATCATATTGAATCTTGCTTTTGAGAAATGGCTTACAACTACCATATTAAAGAGTAGGAGTAATTTTTGATGAAAGAGTTCTCTGTAGAAATAAAGGAACATCTTATTGGACTTTATGGCGATATACAATCCCAACCGTGGATGTTTCTTAAACCTCTCGAAGAAATGACGAGAGATGAACTGATTAAGTGGGGTTACGAGTCACATGAAAGAAGTGTAATGACTTGTGGAGGTTACAATGATATGAGTCATCAGGTAAGCAAATTATTACAATGCATGGACTTAATATTAAGTCAAAATGAATTACAAAATTGCATTGAAATTGCTAGAAAAGCTATCGAGGACTACAACGAGAGTTGAGATCAAATGGAGAGTATTATCTCTTTTTGCCTATGAGCCATAACATTACAAAAATGACCTTTTAAAGGGAGAAGAGTAAAATGACGACCTATTTCCATGGATCAATTAGTATATCAGCTAAAGTTACAGAAGAAGTGCGTCACGTTGAAGAGCTGCTGAATAATGAGTTTGAGAAAATGTATAACCAATTGAAGTCGGAGGGCGTCAAGGAGCTGACATTAAGTACGGTGATTGCTGACCTGAAGACGAAGGGTGAGATTGAAGATACTGATATTCATGGTTTTTTAAAGATGCTAAAAAGTAAGTACAAATTTTACCCGTTACCGCTTTGGATTAATAATTGTCAATATGTTCTTATCAATGGGTTACCTTACTCTCATATTGCTGTTGAGTAATTTAACTAAGGAGGAACGAATTGATGATTATAGATTATATCCACGATGATCGGGAAGTACTGAAAATAGCACTTGAAGAAATGAATACAGAATTGACTTTTGGGAGTGCTCATTTGATTGAAGATGGCGCAAAATTGAGAGTTACTATCTCGAAAAAAGTAGATCAAGAGATAATAATTAAAATAGCGAGAAAGCACGCTTTACTTTTTTGCTTTCTAACTTAATTAAGAAGTACTGAGTAACCAGGTGATGGCATACCTGGTTACTTTCACATCGATTAGTCTTTAAAAGTGAAAGAGAAAATACCGGTAAAAGGGAGAAATGATTAAAATGGCAGATAATTTTTATGCAAGTATTTTGATTCCAACTCGTTATATAACTGAAGAAGTTAGGGAAGTGATTAAAGCTGAAATTAGTGAGTGGAACTTGAATAATGCATCGGAAGAGGACGGAGTGACGTACTTTGAAGATCACTTTGCCCGAAATGGGTATTTTAAGGAACTTGAAGAGATGTTAGTACAAACAGGTATACCTTTTGATCGCAGTTCATCGGGTTTTGGTGAGTATATGTCTGAGATCAGATACTATCGTCCGGGTGAAATTGACCAGTCGATTACGGTGACAAATGATGGTGGCTCTTATATTGAAACATATGAATTGAAAAAACTACTTCAAATGACGGCTGATGAGGCATATCTCAAATTGGCTGAACTAATTGCTCTGGCTGATCCTCAAGTGACACCACTTGAAGAAATAGCATCGGAAGATCAGTTGCAGACCGGTACTATTAAGTAGTATTTCGATCGTGTAGATGAAGCCAGGGAAAACTCCCTGGCTATTTATTTTAGGAAGACTGGGTGCAAGTTAAAAATCATTCCCGGTTAATAGGAGGAAACAATGGGAAACCAAAATCACATTATATTTTTTTCAGGCGGCACCTCAAGTTTTTCTGTTGCCGATTGGGTTAAAACTAACTATCCTGGTGATAATATCGTTCTCTATTTCACAGATACTCTTTGGGAAAATTATGATTTATACAGATTCATCGACGAAGCTTCAGACAAGCTGGAACTGCCGATGCTTACGCACAGCGTGGGTCTTAATCCGATAGAGCTAATGTTTGAGAAAAAGCTAGTGTTTAACAGCATGATCGGGGACTGCTCTAAGGTATTAAAAATTCAAGTAGCAGCTGATTTTCTCAAAAGAGGTAAAAAGCCGTCCATTGAGAAGTGGCGAAATAAGCAGTACCTTAAGGCAGAGGATTTCGTAACCGAAGCTATTTTGTACTTTGGCATAGGCTTCGAAGAAATGCATCGACAAGGACCGATATGGAAAAACTGGCAGCCGTTTAAAGTAGAAATGCCTTTAATTGATTATGTAATTGATAACGATGCTGTTCTGAAAAAACATGGTATCCGGAAACCGATTCTATACGAGCTGGGATTCTCGCATAATAACTGCAACGGTTGCTGCGTAAAAGCTGGCCAGGGGCACTACAAGAACCTCAAGCAGAAGATGCCGGACGTATTCCTGAAAATTATGGAGCAAGAACATCACCTGAAGGTATGTGTCTCAGCTTTCAGATATATCACAGATAAAAGGGTTCCGGAGGAGGACAGGATACCTCCACATGTACAGGAAATCATGCTGCAGGAGCTGGACTATGCGTACAGGGACTACTTCTATGGGAGAGCAGAGAAGCCAAAGCTTTATATTCATCCGGCAGCTGGTGCAACTGGGGAATACATGAAGGTCAGACAGTATAGTTTCATGAAGAAAAAGGGTAAACCATATCCCATCAGGGATTTTAACTACGATGATGAGCGAACTCCAAAACAGATAGACCTATACGACATCGGAGGATGCGGCTGTTTTTCTGACCCAGATATGGACAAAGTAGAATGCATTCTAAGTAATTAGACAAATTCATCACATTAAGTAATCTGAAGATGGGGAGAAATGGTTAAAAACGTAAATATATTTTGGTGGCCGTAACATGACAGAGCCTCTTTCTAATTGGAAAGACATCCCCGTAGAGTTCAAAGAAGGGAACACGAAGTGGAATAAGCTTTTTACAAAAATCTTTTACTACGAAGAGGCACCAGGCACAATCGAAACGCTTGAGGGTATAGTCCCCCCAAAGGGCTGGGAGACATATTCTTGCCATAATGAAATCCTTTGAATCAGAACACGGACATATGGAAGCCAGTTGTGCTTATCTTATGAACTTATGGTTTGGTGATTGGAATTCGGAAGGTCCTGAGGACTGATACTTGATAAAGCCCAGAGAAATGCTTTTTTCAGGGCTTTTCTCCTTCTCTTAGAAGTGATAAACTACTTATATATTCCAATTAAGTTACACGTTTTTCTACTTCCTGACAAGCGTCTATGGAAGAATAACAGTCTCTGAATCCACTCTCAAATGAGTGACCAAAACTACAGGAATCTTGTAGTCATTCCCATTTTGGGTCTTTTGGTCATTGATTTGGGCGGTGGTATTTTTTTTGCCCAAAAACAACCAACAATCATTGACCACATTACGAAAGGAGGGACAAAAAATGAAGTTACGATTAAAAATGGAGAATGTGTTTGACCAATTAAGTGCCAATACTATGTCAGATCGATCAGCAGAATTGTTAGAGGGTGCGATGAAGGTAATTCACCTCGCTTTTTACTCCCCTGCTACGCATTTAGGTGAAGTTGACCTTTCGTCCTTTACCTATGATCACGCTGAGCGAGCATTGAATGAAATCCTTTATTATGAACCGGATGATTACGGAGAAGATGATGGGGTTAACCATGATAACGCCATTACATTAATCAACCGGCACGCGCACTTCAGAAACATTTTGAGGACAACCAAGCCTCAAAATTATAAGAAGAAGCGACTCATTTAAAGGGGAGGAGCTCGAATGGCTAAAAGCCTATTTTTATCCTTCGATTCGAAAATGCAGATTGTTAGTACCATTGATAATCTCATCATTGCCAAGCGGCTGTACGATTCCGGATTAAGTTTACCGGGTGATACCTATTTTGTTGGAAATTATTATCATGCTGGGGGAGGGTCCTTGTTTGAAAAAGGAGTCTCTTTTTTATTTGGAAGCACAGACTTTGTCTACGATGAACCACCGGCAGAGGATGCTCCACTTTCAATGGATTATCGATTTGCTTTTGATTTCCAATCACCACTCATACAAAAGTGGCAAGATCTTCTTGCTATTTTTGGTGAAAACGAGGAGATACAAAAGCACCATACTAAATTAGCAGAATCAATTGCAGAGATCTATTGCGACGACTGCGACATGAGTGTAGAGGGAACGTTCATTCCGGGGGGATTAAGAATAATGGTCCTCGGTTTTGACGGATTTTTTCATGAGATCTTCAAGCGTTATCAGGACCTAAAGGTTCAACTTGAAGAAGCGGTTCATGAGTGGAGTAATCGTCAAAATGACCAGGAGGCAAACTGCGATGACGAAGTTGCTTAGTAAACAGGAGACGGTTATTCGTCTAGTAGATGACACCGAAGTAGCAACCGTTGAGTCCTGGGATAACGGGTTAAGAGTAATGGCCAAAAAAGTTAACATCGATGACCTGCTCGTTAACTTACTTGACATGGTTGAAACTGAGGATGTTGTGGAGTTGCTGCACAGACATGAAATGTTTGAAGATGCTCTCCAAAAAGTAATTGAAAATTATAGCGGCACGACACCTGCAGTTGTACTTTCAGCGTTTTTGGAAAGAGTGCAGGTGGAAAAGGACATGCCGTTTATTGCAAGCCTTTTTAAGGCGATTGTTGAGAAGTTTGATATGAGCAAGATCGAGCCGAAGAGTATAGCTAAGCTCCTACAGCTCTTACTGTATCGAATTACCACTTTGGATGAGCCGTCGGCTTCTGACTTTAATAAGCTTTTTTTGGTACTTCTTGAAAATGTGCGGATTACGTCCGCATCTGGAGACTTTGTAAACCAGGTACTTCAAGAGTTGCTAAAACGAGCGAAATTGGAGCAGGACATTGCCATTTTAGAGTCAATGTTTGAGGTTTTGTCTGGAAAAGCACGGCCGCACTGGATCCAAAAAGTGTTGGCTCCGTACATTGGCAGACAAAAAATCGTAAAGACTCCTATTCTTCCGAGAAATACAGTCTTCTATCAGGCACAATTGGATGGAACCCAAATAGTTTGTTTGGAGATTGATCGGCAGAAAATAGACACGATTTATCATAAAGATTCCTATAAATCTGTTGGTCATCCCAAGATGCTTTTCGTCTTTTACGTCAATGGCGAAAAGATATCTACGTGCAAAGTCTACGCTATCAAGGATATTAGGCTGAGCGCGTCAACTGAATTGTATCGTTTTCCATTTTCAAATGTTCATGAAAACTTTTCGACTTGTTGGCCAGATCTATACAAATTTCGTTTGAAGCAACTCAATCAGTTGGAAACACTTCCATTATTGTTCCTGAAGTCACCTTCAAACGATCATTTGTACCGCGGGAAAAATCTCCGTGAACTGTTCTCAACCTTACAAGATAGGGATTTTGATGACAGTTTGCTGGAGAGGACTGGACTCACGTTTGGCGATCATTTTGAGATGAACCAACACGATGAGAAACCCGTGGAAACAGTAGAGCAGCTGGACGAAGAGGATGAGGTGGACGTAGACGATCAGGATTTTGACGAGTTTGATGAGTTTAATGATCCTGAATACGACGAAGAGTAATTTACTTTCAATAAGATCGAGTGATCAATAATTACCAACAAAGGAGAAATGAAGAATGAGTGCATTTGACAAATTGATGGATGACATCTACAAAAATTTTGATGATGATGATCAGGAAGGCACTAAATCATCTGAGAATGACTTTGAGCTGGTTTCTACTGAGGTAATTGAGAACCAGGTCGCGTTGGAAGGTGTGTTTGAGAATGCTGATCCCGCTCCGCCAAAACTGGAGTCGCCAGCACAGGTTAATGAAGCAGCTATTACAGAGCCTACAAACCCGGTACCTGAAGAAGAGGCTGGTCCTTCTCATGAAACATCTGCGGAGATAGTCGTTTCTGTTTCCAAGGACGGTCAGTACAGTCTGTTTGGAGATGATGACTTTACAGCTACCTCCGATCAGGATAATGGTAAAGAGGATGGTTGTGGAGCCACTTCAGCCACGGCTACAACTAATAGTAAAAAGGGCGGTAAAAAAGATTCAAAACCTCCCAATCCATCGACTTCCGCTAAACCCAAAGAAGAGATAAAGGTTACAGCAGACTGGACGCTACATTATTCTGCACAAACCTTTAGAGTCGGTGGTGAAGGCGGCCTATTCCCAGAAATGACAGACACTGATGAAAAAACACTTGAAGAAGTCCGTCAAAAGATGGAAGAAGATTTCTTTGAATTTACGAAGTCAAGAGTGAAATGGGATTACGATAAAGACCTGAAGCGCCTCTATCCTGATGTTTTTGGTACATCAAAAGGGGGGGTGTAATCATGAGTTTGACCAAATTCTTCTGGAAAATAAGCGACTACCTTAAAGTAGCATCTTTCCAATCGAATGGATACATTGCCGGCCGAGACGGTCGATTGTATGAAGTCCGGGAAAATTATTTGGGCAGACTGGTGGTTCCTGCTGAGTTTATCCCGTCACTTGATGAAGTTAAACCAGGATTTAAGTTCAGCTTACCTAAAATCCCGGGGAGACTGCTGATTCAAACACTCGCTTTCTTTCGTTCATATTGTACGGAATGGGAGCAAAACGAGGTCATGACAATTATCTATTGGGATATGTGGAGACAAGAATACATCCTGGATTGCCCTATGCAAGAGGTATCGAAGTTTCATATCAACGCAACGTTCGATGATAAATACATTGGTCGGAACTCGGACAGATATCTGCCGATTATGCACATCCACAGCCATAATACAATGGAGGCCTATTTCTCATCGGTGGACAACCAGAATGAGAAGAGGTACATGCTTTATATGGTTGTTGGCCGCTTGGATGAGCAAGAACCAAGTATATCATTGCGCGTGGGGTGCAATGGATCCTTCATTAATGGCCTTCCAATCGAGAAGTATTTTAATTGCCCCATTTTAGATGATACCGAAACCTCGTATCCCTCTGAATGGGATGATCGCGTAACTATCATGAAGTAAAAGAGTGAGGAAGAAGGGTTTATCCCCGCTTCCTCTTTTTCATTAATTTTAAGGAGAGATATAAATGCCAAGACCATTAGTCATTGTAGAACCAAACAAGCGGCCGTATTGGCAAATAGTCCAGGTTGGGTGCGGCGCAAACGGTAGCCATTTCTTCCGCGGCTTATGTCAACTTCTGCGAACACACACAAATGCTTATGATGGATATGACAGAGTACCCTTTTCTGTAGAATTAACGCTCGTGGATGCCGATGTAGTAGAGAAGAAAAACTTGTCGAATCAGTTGTTTGATTCTGAAGACATTTCTCTTCCAAAAGCTGAAGCCTTGGCCGATCGCTACGGAGAGGTTTACAACCTTAGTGTTAAGCGGGTAGTTGAATTTGTAAAAGACCTCGACATGCTTAAACTTCTCTTTGCAGTGCCGGAGGTAAGTAAGAAGACTGATATTGTTCCAATTCTTGTTGGTATGGTAGATAATAACCGTAGTCGACAACTTTTCGATGAGTACTTCTACTCCGACGAAGTTGAAGATCTAATCTGGATCGATGCAGGCGTTGAAGGTGTAGAAGTTTTGGATAAGCCAAAACACGCTTTAACACCGGAAGATGAGCAGCTAATCGCTAATTCCGGATTTGGGGGACAGGTTGTCTGCGGAGTAAAACGGAGGGGAAAGGTAATTCTCGAGCCAGTTACTAGGGTGTACCCAAATATCTTGGAGGATACACGAACTTCCTTCCCGGGGGAAAGTTGTGGTGATCTTGTGGTAAATAACCCTCAACGTCTCGCTACAAACCGGATGGCAGCCGAACTCGGTGTTTGTCAAGATAGTTGTCGCGAATTGATGAAAATAAGATAACTATGTTTGAGCTTTTTGCTCAGCTTGAA
>NZ_JBFEFW010000048.1:0-26196 GCF_047229145.1 Brevibacillus jepli | reverse complement strand
AGGATCAAACTCTCCAATAAAGTTTGTTACTGGTTCAAAGCTGGCAAATCATTTAATGATAGACTCATTAACGCTTTTCGCTGTTCAGTTTTCAAAGAGCATTTTTTACAAGCACTTCAAAAGTGCCGGACTCACAATATACCACGTATGATTACTTCAAATCAACAGGTAATATTTGGAGTGTTTCGTTTTGTTTCTTTATTTCGCCCGTTTTTGAAAGGCGGACTATTAATATAACATGAACGGTTCGCTTGATCAAATGCAATATTTGGGAATGATTTTTAGGGGTATGATGCTTTCTTAATTTGTGAGACCAAGGGAATAATGCGTACCTGAAGGAATTCTTTCAATTAACCAATGTACGCTACCGCGCAGGAAAGCTAGCCAAATTTCACTTTGATCTAGATTTAATAAAAACTTTAAATTTACCCCACTTTTTATTTTAATAGTTTTCTCTATCTTATTCCTAGGGTAAAAAAACCCAGAAAACATAACCTTGAAGGAGAATTGTCATGAAAAAAAACCTTAAAAAAGCATCCGTACGTTTGGCAGCTTTAGGATTGGTTACTGCGATTTCTCTATCTGGAGCTTTACTAGTAAGTGCAAATGAAAATCCAACTCAAAAGACTGTAGCTCAAAACAAAGATTCTGAGAAATTGTATGCAGGAGCTTACAAAAAAGTCTCAGCTTCCGAAGCTCTTGCGGACAAGGATGTGAAAGCAGCAATCGATAATGTCTATGTTCAGTTTCCAGAAACAAAATCCTATGAGATCAATGCTTATGAAGATGTGGTTTCAAAAGGTGAGTATGATAAGTATGTTATTAGACTTGAAAAAGATTCAAAGAACTTTTTTCACTTTGCAGTAGATTCAAAAACGGGGAACCTTAGCTATACCATACAATCATTGGATGCTTCTCAAGTTCTAACATACCCAAATGTACAATCCGGGGTAGATAAAATCTATGCCTTACATCCAGAAACAAAATCGTACGAGATTTCAAGTGCCAATATTGTAGACAACTTTGTAAGCAAATTTAGCAGATATAACCTTACGTTTACTGAAAAAAATTCCAAACGCTCTATCACTTTTGGAATAAATCCGAAAACGGGAGAGATTATTACTCCGGAGAAAAAAGATCTCTAATCTGCTATCTTTGTTTGTAGGAAATAGCGTTGTAGACTGAACTTGTTGAGATGCCAAAGTTATTTTGAAGTGGGCAATCTAGAAAGATGAAAAAAGGAAATGCTAGTCACTCAGTTTCCTGCCGTTACAGTGAATCTCCCCTAGCAGGCGTAGGCAGAAGAGTAGACTGGAAATGCACTTCTCCCCCCCACCACATCACTAAATAAAAAAGCTGCCCTCCACGAATCAGGAGCGCAGCTTTTCATTTGTCGGCGACTTCAACGTCTGCAAGCACATGTAGCTGATGATCCCGAACATAATCGTGATAATCATCGAGTGAGTCAGTGTAGCGTACAGGTGAAGCTTGTAAATGATCACGAATCCGCCGCTGAACACTTGGGCGACGCAAAGAATAAAGACCCAGATACTTGCTCCGTACAAGTCACGGCGTTTTTCCTTAAAATGACGAATGCAGTAAATCATTGTCCCTAACAACATGAAGCCCAACACCATTGCTGCGACTCTGTGTGCAAAATGGATACCCGTCTGCCCAGCCAGCTCCGGAATGATCTGACCTTGACACAGTGGCCAGTCACTACATGCCATACTCGAACCCGTATGTCTGACATACGCGCCAAGATAAACGACTGCGTACGTGTACGTCGCGACGAACCACATCCACTTGCGGAAGCCATTCGAGACAGTCGCTTTCACCAGGCTTTGTGTTTTTTCCCGCTGATAAACGAACACACTCAGCAAAAACACGCCAGAATAAGCAAGCAAGGAGAAGCCAAAGTGCAGAGCCAAAACAGATGAGGACTGTGGCCAAATAACGGCAGAAGCGCCGAGAATGGATTCCACTACGATGAAAAACAAACCAAAAACAGCGAGATTGCGAACTTCTTGGTTGCCTTTGTAATAGCGCCAGCAAAGTACCGAGAAAATCACGACAATAATACCGGCAATACCTGTAATCAAGCGATGTGAATATTCAATAATGGATGCCAGCGTATATTCCGGAACCCATTTCCCATTACATAGCGGCCAATCATTCCCACAGCCAAGCGCTGAATCTGTTTTTGTCACAAGTGATCCGGCTACCATAACGATAAACATGATTAATGTAGCAAGAAAAGCTAAAGGCTTCAGCCATTTTTCCATTTCATTTCACCCTGTTTCTTGTGAGGATAAGGCTACTTGCGAAACAGCCTTCATTTTATGTCCTCTTTTACGATAATGAAACATCCCCTGCTAAGCAAGGGATGTTCCGTGAACATTTAGTGAGTGTTTCGTGTCAATAATAGTTGACCATGGTACTAATGACAATTGCTGCACAAAACACTGTCAGATAGAGGATCGAATAGCCAAACAGTTTGCGAGCCCAAGCGAGATCATCCTTGGCTTTGAAGCCTTGCAATAGCAAAACCATGTACACAATGCCCATTACACCCATCACGATCAAATACACATAGCCTACGCTACCGTGAACGAAGAGCAGCAAAGAAGCCGGGAACAAGACCGAACCCCACAGCACCATTTGTCGCTTCGTCTCGGCGAAGCCTTTTACTACAGGTAACATCGGCAGATTTCCCGCGCGGTATTCTTCTGTTTTCAGCATCGCTAACGCCAAGAAATGCGGTGGCTGCCACAGGAACAAAATCAGGAACAACAGCCATGCAGCCATATCCATGGTGCCTGTTACGGCTACCCATCCAATTACCGGGGGAGCTGCACCTGAAATACCGCCAATAACCGTATTCAGTGTTGTCACGCGCTTCATCGGCGTGTAAATCAATACGTAAAAGATATGACCGATCAATCCCCAGACCGCGGCCAAAGGATTCGCAAAGACAGCAAGCACGGTTACTCCCGCGAGCAGCAAGCCAATCCCTAGAAGGATCGCGTTACGTGCAGAGATTCTTCCTGTTGCTACCGCACGATTTTGCGTCCGCTTCATTTTTTTGTCCAGATCACGATCGTAGAAATTATTTAAAGCGGCACCCGACATAATGACCAAAGCGGTTCCTAGCATGGTGAACAGAGCCAGCTTCCAGTTCGGATAACCGTAAGACGCTAACCATAAAGCAGCAAAAGTGGTCATCAAGTTTGACAGGGTAATACCAGGCTTCGTCAGTTGTACGTAATCCCGAAAGGTAGCCTGTGCTACCGGCTGTGTCTGCAAAGAAGCATCGGCATCAAGCGATTCCTGCACGGTCATTTGCTGGTCCACGTTTTGTACCTCCTGTTTCCTTCTATCTGAACATCCGAATGATGACTGGATAAACTAACTACATTGTATCCAATGCCACAAAAACTACTAAAACGATTACTTACCAAAAATTACATCCAGTACACCAGACGTCCCACCACCTGGATAAATCCAGTACAGCAGCATATAAACTGTAGCTCCTGTAATCGAGGTGACAAACCAAACAATGGACGTCCACGGACCAATCTTACGATGTGAAGCATAGTTTTTCGTGTAAGCGAATCTGAGTGTAATCAAGCCCATCACACCACCGACTGTAGCCAGGATGATGTGAAAGAACAAGAAAGTCTGATAGATTGGCTTGATGCTGTCTGGTCCGCCAAAATGCGTGTTTCCGATAAAAGCTGTTCTGGAAACATACGTAATAAAGAAGATCGTGGCACAGATTGCAGCCCACTTCATAATCTTCATATGCTTTTCTACTTGCTTTTTGGCAATCGCGTACCAGCCAAACGCAACGAGAATTCCGCTAATAACGATAAAAGCCGTACTTATCGTAGGCAACATGAGATCCATTTTTACACCTCATTCAAATAACGTTTCTGCTATTTCATTATCTGCTGCTGGATTGTTTCAGGAGAATAGCAGCTGCGGATTGATCCATCGGCATGTCGTCCTGCTTCTCTGCCTTGTACCAATGGTAGAAGACATACGCCAACACACAGCCGTAAACAAGCTCCTGTACCAGCTTCATAATGATTCCACCGAGACGTTGATCGTTAAATGCATCCAGGCTTTGGAACAACTGTGGAGCATTCATATACGTAGCGTACAACGGCTCCGAGGCGAAAATAATCAGCGCACAGGCTGGTGTAATCAACACACCGTTTGCAAAAACGTACGACAGCTTTTTCAATCCGGCCAGTTGACGCTTGTTATCAGACAGCGGACTCACAATTGGCCACCACATTGCGAATGCCGCAACTACGAGAATGATGTGATAGAACGTCATCCACTCATGATTCTTCGCAACAGCATCAAAAATAAACGGAACATGGTAGAACGAGAACAGTGAGTTGAACAACAGTGCCGCCACTAACGGATGTGTCAAAGAGTTCAGCATGAACTTCATTGTTTTCGGACGGAAAATCTTGGCCAAAAGCCATTCAGGCATTGCCAAGAGCATAAGCGGTGGCAGGGCGAAGTACAGGATCGATTGTTGGAGCATGTGCAAACTAAACATGTAATGATGGCCGTAATAACTGATAGGGCTACCTTGTGCGGCGTAAAACAACACGATTGCCAACACAAAAAGTAAGCGTTGCTTCGTCGTAGCCGGTGTAGCATTGGCAAAACGTTTATGCATGGGACCTGTTACGAGAAAGTAAGCGGTTGCTACAATCAGCGTGAAAAGCATCACGTCAGGGCTCCACAAATCTGAAAAGGATGCTGGTCCCATTCCTGGTGACATGTCGTGCTGTTGATGTGCATTTCCCATATTTATATCCTCCCTTCCAAATAGAAAATCTTGGTCGACGCCACAATCGCTGGACGTCGTCTTATGTACGTTTTGTGTCGATATGAAATACCAATTTTTATCTATTAAATGTTGCCCTTGATCCAATCTCCATTATACCGTTGATTCCCTTTTTCTTTGTAGACAAAAATGAACAAAGTGTTGAACAATACAATTCACAAAATAGATACAAATGAAGGTCCTTTAGTTTGAGCCAACATAGTGGAGAAGAAAAAGCACAGTTCTCTTCGACTCTGACACGCCCTCAAGGGGGATTGACTGTCCGTCTCCACTTCCAAAAGGGGACCGTCGAGCCAAAGCCACCCTACGGGCGGAAGTTTCTCAGGGAAGTAGTGTTCGACAAGCGTGGTCCCCTTTTGGAAGTTCCGACTGGGCAGGCGTTGTCAAGGTCTACGAGCCCTGTGCTTTTTCTTCTCACCAGCTTTATTGGTGCATCGATAACTTTTAAACCTTTTCTAAATGAAAATAAAAAAGAGTCCAGATCTTGTCTGAACTCTTCTTCCTTTCATATCTTACAGTCCAAAGGAAACGAACTTCGTCTCCAAGTACTCATCCATTCCGTAGCGGCCACCTTCACGGCCGATTCCACTTTCCTTGAAGCCGCCAAACGGTGCTTGTGTCTGGGTTGGCGATCCGTCATTGATTCCAACGATTCCGTATTCGAGGAGCTCAGCCATACGGAAGCAACGCTGATTATCGCGTGTGTATACATAAGCAGCCAAGCCGTAACGTGTATCGTTTGCCATCTGTACGACATCGGCTTCCTCAGTAAAACGCACGAGTGGAACGACAGGACCGAACGTTTCTTCATGAGAGATTTTCATATCGGTTGTAACACCAGCAATCAAGGTCGGTTCGCAATAGAAGCCCTTCGCATAATCACCTTCAACCAAACGATTTCCGCCGAACACCACTTGGCCGCCTTTGTCTTTGGCATCCTCGATATGCTCGAGCACCTTGTTCAAGGCACGCTCGTTCACCAGTGGACCGATCTCCGTTTCTTTCTGGCGACCATCTCCCACCTTCGCACGCTTCAGACGCTCTACCAGCTTTTCTGTGAACGCATCCGCGACATCCTCGTGAACGTACAGGCGGTTCGTGCAAATGCACATTTGGCCCGAGTTGCGGAACTTGCTCTCAAACAGACCTTTTACAGCCGCATCCAGATCAGCATCCGGGAATACGATGAACGGCGCGTGACCGCCCAGCTCCATGCTGACACGTTTCACTTGCTTCGCCGCGCCCTCCATCAGCAGCTTGCCGACGCGAGTGGAGCCTGTAAAACCGATTTTGGAGAGCTTCGGATTGTCGATGAATTCCTTCCCAATCGATTCAGGATTACCGATGACGAGGTTTACGACGCCTTTTGGAAAACCCGCCTGCTCAATCAGCTCAAACATGCGAATCGCAGACAACGGCGTGCTTTCTGCTGGCTTCAGTACCACCGTGCAGCCCGCTGCCAGAGCAGGAGCGATCTTACGAGCAACCATGTTCACCGGGAAGTTCCATGGAGTAATCGCCCCTACCACACCTACAGGCTGACGCAGCACCATAATGCGCTTGTTCGCAACCGACGATGGGATCGTTTCTCCATTCACGCGCTTGGCTTCTTCTGCGTACCAGACAAAGTTATCAGCGGCACCCAGTACTTCGCCCTTTGCCTCGCCCAATGGCTTGCCCATTTCAGCTGAAATGATGCCTGCCAGCTCATCCCGATTGTTTTTTACCAACTCGGACAAGTTGTACAAATATTTGGCGCGCTCACGAGCAGTCAGTCGAGACCAGCTTGCGAATGCCTGATGAGCAGCGTCGATTGCCTTGTTGGCATCGCGACCGTCACCGAAGGTTACTGTTCCGACTGCTTCACCTGTAGCAGGATTCGTAATCTGAATCGACTCACCGCTCTCGGCAGTTACCCATTCTCCATTAATAAACATTTGCTTGTACTCTCCCATGACATTCGCTCCTCTCAATCTCTCAATAGATTGGTTTTAGGGCCTCAAACGGATTCTTGCAGTGCCGGCAATACAAGATACTTCGACAAGCAGCAGGGCCAAACAGATTCTCCATTTGTGTATACGGGGAATCACAGTAGGGACAGGCTACTTCCCATGTATCCCCCGGTTTGAAGTCAAGCGGTGGCGGCGCGATGCCAAAGCTCTTCAGCTTGTCGCGGGCCTCCAAGGCGATGCGATCAGACGTCCAGGCCGGATCATAGACGAACTCTACCTGAACCTGATTGATTCCTTCCGCCTCCACCAGCTTTTCTGTGATGTTCTTCTTCATGATCTCGAGTGCCGGACAGCCGACAAAGGTAGGGAGCACCTCGACGTGTACAACGTCTGCATCGACACGCACCTTGTGAATCATCCCCATCTCCACCATGCTGATCACCGGAATTTCGGGATCGGTTACTTGCTGCAGCAGTTCCCAGCATGTCGCTTCAAGCCCTTCATGCAGTTGCAGTTCTTCTTGCGCCATGAGAGAATCACTCCTTTTACCAGCCCGCGGCCGGATCAATGCGATACACTTCGGACAAGGTTGCCAGAGCTAGCACCAGATCGGCGGTATGTTCACCGTGACGGCCACGCTCCTGTGGCACTCCTGGCTCACCCGGCCAATCAAGGCCCGCTTTATCGAAAATGTCTTTTGTCAGCGTCAGCCATTTTTGCTTCAGTTGCTCTTCTTCTGCAATCAGACCGAAGCGAACAATCTCGTCCTGCTTTGGTCCGAGATGAGGTAGCTCCCCAGCATCCTTCCACACTTTTGCAATAGCTGCCTCCAGCCTCTGACGCGCATCAGCCGTACTGTTCGCCAATTGCTTCAACCATACTTGCCAGTGCATCAGATGATAGCGATGCTCCGTCAGCATTTTGCGACTGACCAGTGCGAGTGGCGCGTACGAGGATTGGGTAAGAGCCTCCAAGCGAACCTGCTTGTATAAGCCGTACACATAGCTGCGGACAATCGCATAGGCCCAATCGTAATGAGGATGATCGTTGTATTCACCTTCGCCATTTTTGCGTTCTACCAATATTGCATTGGAAAACGCTTTTGCTTCGCGTAGCTGCGCGAGATCGTCTGCTTTGCCTACACCCAGTTGCTCCAGCATTTCATAAAACATCACGGCATGGCCCATCATGTCCTGAGACATCGATGAAAACGCCACATCTTCTTCAATATGCGGAGCCAGCCCGAGCCATTCCGATCCGCGATATGCCAATATAAAATCATCATCTGCAAGCTGGAACAGCAGGTCAGTCAAGGCCCCTGTAAATGCTGGGTTTTGTTTCGCTGCTTCCACTGTTTCTACAAGTAAATGGTCGCCCATGATTGTATCCCTCCTGCTTAGCTGCCGTTGCCTGCATGCTTCTGTTTTTCTTCGTATTGCTCGCGATGATGGCGCCATCTCGACTGCAAGTCACCGTATCCTTTGGTCTCCCGATAGCTCTTGTTGTCGAGTCTCTCCAGGAAAGGACGCTCCTCTGGCGGCAGTCCGAAGATGTCGTCGCGCTTGACCACCCACAAATTAAAACAAGGCTCGCGGCGCAGGAAGTTCTCCCTCGCCATGCTCAATGCGACTTCTTTATTTGGTGCCAACAAACTGAATTGTTGGACGAACGGAGCACTTACGCTTTTTTGGCTGAATACTTCATATATGAAAAAGTTATCGTTGCTCATCCACATTCACCTACCCTACTTGTCGGCCGTACGACATAATCGCATCGCGCACCCATTTGGTTTCTTCATAGGACATTACCCGAAGATTCAGACGGTGAGCAGAGCGCGGTCCGTTACCCTTAACGATCTGCTTGAACTCTTCCCAGTCAGGCTGTTGGTATACCCATTTGTCTTCTGCCTCGTCGAAGTAAATCGTATCGTCTGGAACCGTGAAGCCGAGGTGGAAAATACGCGGCAAATACTTTTTCAGGAATACTTGGCGCAATTCTTCATTCGTCTGTGTACGAATCTTGTAACGCATGTTGGCTTCCTGATTGCTCGTAATGTTGCCGTTTTCCGGTGGCCCGAAAAACATCAAGAGCGATGGCCACCAGCGTGTAATTGCTTCTTGCAGCATTTGACGCTGTTCATCGGTGCCTTCAGCCAGCTCCAGTACGATGCTCTCCCCGTGTTGGGCGTGGAACTTCTCTTCCGCACAGATCCGATGCAGAGCACGTGCATAAGGTGCATAAGATGTATCGAGGGACATCGATTGGGTAATGATAGCCGCCCCGTCAACCAGCCAGCCGATCACGCCAGCATCTGCCCACGTAGGAGCTTCCATGTGGAACACATTGTGAAATTTCAGTCTTTTCGAAAACAAATCATTCATGATATCCTCTCGCGTCTTGCCCAATGGCTCAAGCAAGTCCTCTGCGACGCGAAGCAGCAGTTGACCGTGTCCCATCTCGTCCTGGACCTTTGCCATAATCGCCAGCTTTCTGCGCAGTGTCGGTGCCTTTGGTACCCATTCCTTTTCCGGCAAGGCACCCATGATTTCACTGATGCCGTGCATCGAAATCAGCTTAACTAACTGGTTGCGGTAGTCGTCTGGCATCCAGTCATCCGCCTCTATTTTTTCCCCGCGGTCGATTCGCGCTAAAAACGCTTCCAACTTTTCGTTCTCAGTCAGATCGGCATGTTCGCTCCTTGTTTGCATGGAGAAAGCCCTCCTTTTATCAGATATGCATTATGTTAAAATTATAATACGTTTTTATAACGCAATAATAACATAACGTCATACGTTTTTGCAATACGCTTACATAATGAGGAACCTACTTATGTGCGCCCAGTTATTTCTGCCGCCTTTTTCAACTGCTCGGCCATATGCCGCAGCTCTTGCATGACCGCATCCAGCTCCTGGATTCGCGTAGACTGCTGCACACTGTGATTCATCGTCTTCTCCATTTCGCCAGATACCGTCCCTACCAATTCATTCATTTCATCTAATAGGCGGAAGATCCCCTTCGCCGATGTGGCGGTCGTCTGGGAAAGCTGGCGGATTTCTTCTGCGACCACGGAAAAGCCGCGACCGGCACTCCCTGCACGTGCCGCTTCGAGGACCGCATTCAAGCCGAGTACATTGGAGCGCGTCGAGATATTGCGAATCAGCTCGTTGATTTGTGTCGTTTCTGCAATTTTCAAACCTAATTGACCCGCAGCATCGCTCAATGTATGGCTAGCCTGCGCCAGATTGTCCGCATCCTTCGCCAGACTTTCTGTATGAAGTGCGATATTTTCCAATGCGTCCGTCAAGTTTTGCGCCAGTCCGTGCAGTCGATCCTCTTGATCGGTCGTCACACCTGTCGCCAAGCAACCGACCACTTGTCCGTTTTCCACCAGCGGATAGCCGACTGCAATATAAGGAATGCCGTAGAGCTCTTTGGAAATTTTCTTTACGACCCGCTTGCCCTCGCTTACCGCAGTCGCATTGATGCTTCCCGGGCGCAATGCATCCCCCACCCGAATTCCGAGATTCAAGCCTTGCGCTGGATAATAGGCTAAAAACTTCTCCTTGTCGGTAACTCCCACCATACATTCGGACAAAAATGCCTTTTGTAAAATCGGTGCGACCATTAAGACGCTATTCAGCAATTGAGACATCGCTTATCCTCCTACCGTTGTGATGAAAACAACGATTCCCCCCGCATTCTTCTACACGACGCGGAGGGAACAGCCTTTATTCTTTCACTTATTTAACGAGCTGGAATTTTCCATCCTTCACTTCAACCATGATCATGCTGTCTTCTGTCAGACCGTTATGATCGTCTGCCGTGAACTTGAATTCTCCGGTTACCCCTACGTATTTCACCTTTTCCAAAACCTCTCCCAGCTTGGACGCGTCGCCTCCAGCTTGCTTCAAGCCTTCCACGAGAAGATTCAAGCCATCGTACCCATAGCCCGCGAAGCCGTCTGGTTGTGTGTTATAAGCAGCTTGATAGCCTTCTACGAATTTTTTGATGATCGCGGATTGCGGATCGTCGGCAGCTACTTGTTCAGGAATGAGCAGCTTTCCGGCTACCATCAGGACACCTTCACCAGAGTCGCCGATCAGTTCGAGGAATTTGCTGTTCGCCGAGCCGTGACTGCTGATAATCGGCATCGTGAAGTTCAGCTGCTTGGCTTCCTTCACAATCGTAGCTGGCCCAGGGTTCGTTCCTGCTACGATCAATGCCTGTGCGTCGGTCCCTTTGATTTTGGTCAATTGAGAGCTCATGGACGGATCTTTTGTGCCGTATTTTTCTTCGGCTACAATCGTGATACCGTATTCAGGGGCATATTTTTGCAATTGAGTCGTCCAGCCGCTTCCGTATGGATTGCTGTCATTGAGCGTAGCAATTTTCGTGATGCCTTTTTCCTTCAAATATTTAAAGATACGCTTCGTTCCATGTACATCGGTGTGCGGTGTTTTATAGATGCCCGCACGGACCGGATTGGTGATTTGGTCTGCGGCTGCCATTGAGATCAGCGGGAGCTTTTCGGCTGCGGCATACTCAGCCATCCCGAGGGACGGACCACTGCCCGAGGAGCCGAGTACAGCTACGACCTTTTCTTTCGAGGCGAGCTTTTTGATCGCCTTTACCGCTTCTGTATTGTCAGACTTGTCGTCTTCAAAGATGATTTCCAGCGGTCGACCATCCACACCGCCTGCGCCGTTTATTTCTTTTACCAGTAGCTCTACCGCTTGCTTCTCTGGTACGCCGAGCGGGCTGTTCGGTCCAGTCAGCGAGAAAATAGCTCCTACCTTGATCGGCTCCTTGCTGGCGCCACCAGTGCCTGACTCTGCTGCTGGTGTAGCGCCGCCGCCACAGGCGCTTAAGAAGACGAGCGATGCGACTGCTGCTGGAAATAACCATTGTTTGAATGTTCGTTTTTTCATGGGTGTACCCCCTCCATGTATGTGGTCTATCTTGATTAAACAGCTTCGTGTGAGCTACCCAAATAAGCAGATTGCACACGCGGATCATTGCTGATTTCCTGTGCATTCCCTTCCAGCATGACCGTACCCGTGCTGAGTACGTAAGCTCGATCGGAAATGGCAAGCGCTGCGCGGGCGTTTTGCTCGACTAACAGAACCGTGGTGCCCCACTCTGAACGAATCTCCTGCACAATCGTCAAGATTTCCTTGGCAATCAGCGGAGCCAGCCCTAGTGAAGGCTCGTCCAACAAGAGAAGCTGCGGTCGAGACAAGAGCGCTCTGCCAATCGCTAGCATCTGCTGCTGTCCCCCGGAGAGTGTTCCTCCGAGCTGCCACTTCCGTTCTGCCAAAATCGGAAATCGCTCGTACACCGTTTCCATTTCTTTGGCAATTTCCTTTTTGCTCGTCTTGGGCATCCGATGCGAAGCACCCAGCCATAAATTGTCCTCGACGGTCAGCGTGGAAAAAATTTGTCTGCGCTCCGGTACATGCGCCATGCCCCGGGGTACCACCAGCTCCGCAGGGACCCGCGTAATGTCCGCGTCACGAAAATAAATTTTGCCCTCCTTATCTCCGTGGAGACCGCAAATACAGTTTAAAAGCGTCGTTTTGCCTGCCCCATTTGCACCTAACAGGGATACGATCTCGCCTTCGTTCACTTGCAGCGTAATGCCGTGAAGCACTTCCACCGGACCGTAGCGAGCCGTGATGTTGTCTACTGTAAGGACTGCCTTCCCCATCTCGTTCCACCTCTTTCGCGCTTCATTCTGCACCAAGATATGCCGCAATCACTCGCGGGTTCTCCTGAATCTCACGCGGGGTTCCCTCTGCGATTTTTGCTCCTTGATCCAGCACAACGATGCGATCCGCAATTGCCATGATCATGTCCATGTCATGCTCCACTAGCAAAATAGCGGTTCCATTGTCGCGAATCTCGCAAAACATGCGGCTCATCTCTGCTGTCTCCGTATGGTTCAGACCCGCAGCAGGCTCGTCCAGCAAGAGCAGCCGCGGCTTGGCAACCATCGCGCGGGCAATTTCCATCAGCCGCAGCTTTCCGTATGGCAAGCTCCCAGCAAGCAAGGACGCTTCCTGTGCCAGTCCTACATTCTCCAACCACGACTGTGCCTGCTCCTGCATCAGCTTCTCTTCCTTGCGGGACTTTGCCAGATTCATGCCGCAGGAAAAGAGACTCGCGCTTGTCTTGGTATGCATACCGACCATGACGTTTTCCAGGACGGTCATATCGTCAAACGTTTGGAGGTTTTGAAAGGTTCGCGTGATGCCTAAGCCTGCATACTCGTGGCCCTGTACGCGCGTCAACGGCTGGCTGCTGAATCGGATCTCTCCTTCCGAAGGCGGGATCACACCCGACACCATGTTGAGCACCGTGCTTTTTCCTGCGCCGTTCGGACCGATCAGCGCGAGAATCTCTCCTTCTCTCACCTGAAAATCTACCTGATTCACTGCTCGTACACCGCCAAAATCGCGAGAGAGCTTTTGCACATCCAAAAGTGTTGTCATGTTGCAGCCTTCCTTTCCACCTGCTGCTCTCGCTGTGCTTCGTCAGCCATGCCCTTCGCCTTTTTCGCCTGCCCTTTTTCAAAAGCAGCCCGGATGCGTGGAACCAATCCTTCCGGCATGAACATGATGATCAACACGAGAATCGCACCGAACACAATCGTATCGACATCCCCTTGTAATCCCGGCACCACTTCACTCAAGAGGATAAGCCCTTCACTGATAAAGCCAATCAGGATCGTTCCAATCAAAGCGCCCCAGATGCTTGTCATCCCGCCGATGACGACCATCGTGAGAAACTTGATCGACTCGTGCAGTCCGAACGGCTGCGGATCGAGAATCCCCATGTAGTGCGCGTACAAGCCGCCGGAAATACCAGCGAACATACCGCTTACCACAAAGGCATTCAGCTTGAACTTGCGGACATCAATTCCCATCGAGGTCGCGGCAATCTCACTTTTGTGAATCGCCCGAAACGCTCGGCCGACGCGTGAATTCAACAGATTGAGCGAGAAGAGCAGCACACAGGTGACAACTCCCCAAATCAGAAAGTACATGGAGAGCTCACTCTCACCGAAGAAGGTCATCTGCGGAATGCTAATCATCCCGTTTGCTCCCCCCGTGACCGGCTCCCATTCCGTTATCCCAATCTGGACAATGTAGCCAAATGCGAGAGTTGCCATTGCGAGGTAGTAGCCTTGCAGTCCTGCGATCGCCCGCCCGAGAATAAAGGCGAATAACCCAGGAACAATTGCAGCCGCAATGAGGCCGACAAATGGCGACAGACCGTACTTCGTTGTCAACACTGCCGATGTATAAGCACCGATCCCCCAGAATGCTGCTTGTCCCAGCGAGATTTGTCCGGCCAGCCCCATCACAAGGCATAGCCCGATGGTTACGATTGCTTGAAGACCGATAATAATTCCGACGGAACGATAGTATTCATCTGGCATAACGAATGGGAAAAGAATCATCAGAAACAGGTAAATCCCAATGCTTTTGCCCCACTTATCGATGATCTGCTTCATCATAGCCCTCCTTTTCCAACGCTGCGCTCTCCAAAGATGCCGGATGGCTTAATCAACAGCATGCCGATCAACACCAGAAAGGCGATCGCGTCCTTCATGCCGGAGCTAATGTAGCCAGCCCCCAGCGATTCGACGATACCGAGTAAAAATGCGGCTACGGCTGCACCCAATGGATTTCCCAGTCCGCCGAGAATCGCCGCGGAAAAGCCTTTGATTCCGAGCAGCACGCCGATATCGTAGGACGTTACAGAAAGCGGTGCGATCACGATACCTGCAATCGCTCCTGTCGCTCCACTGATGGCAAAGGCCAGCATGCTCATCTTCGTCGGGCTAATCCCCATCAGGCGGGCTGCCATCGGGTTGATTGAACAGGCGTTAATTTTTTTGCCGAGAATCGTCTTGTCCATCAAGTACCAAAGGAGAAAAAGAATGATAAGGACAGCAGCCAAAATCCAGATGCTTTGCTGTGCGATCATGACCCCACCAATGGAGATGGGCTCATTGCTCGTAATCGGTTCGAGTGCAAACGCATCTTTTCCCCAAATAAAGCTCGCAATACCACGAATGAGCGTCGAGATACCTATCGTCAAAATAATCAAACTAATCGGATTAGCCTTTTTGACGTAGGCGATGACATACTTCTGCATGATGACCCCAATCAGGGTGACCATAAGGATCGCGAGCAAAGCCGCTAACCCATATGGGAGATTCATGCCTATCAGAGCGACTGTGACCATACCGCCCAGCATCAAAAACTCTCCCTGTGCCAGATTGATCACTTTGCTCACGTTGTAAATCGTGATAAATCCTACCGCCACGATTGCGTAAATACCGCCACTGACAAGGCCATTTGCAACGTACTGTAGCAATTCCGTCATATTCGTGCTGTACCCCCTTTGTTTCGCGTCCACCAAAATTCCACCCGAGTAAAACGCTTACATTTTAAATAATGGAGAAATTATTGAATAGAAAAGACCCTAGACGTGCTAGGGCCTTTCCTTCGCAGCTATCGCCTATGTGGATGGCGCAGCCTCATACACGGTCTCGAAGAATCGTACTGCCCCTGGATTCAATAGCTGGTAGTAATTTTGGAACAACTGATCCGCCTCTTTGCCTAACCACAGCTCTGGCAACAATTCCTGCGGCAAGTCAGGATCGATGAACAAAAACTTGCGATATTGGTGGACGAGCTTTGTCTTTTCCACGAAGCAATGGCTGTCTGGCACTTCTTCCCCACTGCCCATTTTTGCAGAGAGCTGCTCGTATTCCCCTCGATAAGCATCGATGAAGGCTTTGTATTTTTCATTGATTTCATCGATGTTCCAGCACTTCTGCACAAGCTGCTTCGGATTGCTCCAGCCCATATGTTCAGATGTGAAAATCTCTACATACTCCGTGATCTCATGCGCTTCCGTCAAATCCTTCACGCGATCACTGAGGTTGTTCGGGCTGATCCAAGTACTGGTCGTCAGCATCCCGAAGCCCATCCAGCCCAGCTCCTTGCGCAGTTGATCCCGCAATGCTCGACGCTCCTCGGGAATGTTGTAGCTGGCAATGCACCACTTGCCGTCCCACACATCCGTCTCGACCTTATAAATACGGGCCGCAGCCTCTTCCAGCCGCTTTTTGCCGCGCTCGGATACCGAATAAAAGCTACGGTTCCCTACTTTTCGCGATTCCAGCCAGCCTTGGCGAAGCATCCGGGAGATCGCCGCCCGAACAGCGGGCTCCGACAATCCGAATTCCCCCATCAGCTTGGTCAGACTACCAATCCAGATTTCGCTTCCATAATGGCGGACGTATTCACCGTAAATTGTAAAAAGCATGGATTGTGGCTTCACGTTTCTTCTACCCCCAAATCGATTCATACCTGTATGCTGTGTGAAATTGTACCATATTCTGTAGGAAGTGCGTGAATCGACCGAGAGTATATGACGTTAAAATCGTATAACGTAATTTAAACGTAATTATATTAAAACATTTTAAAAGAGTCAATTTATTCTGTCTTATTTATTATTTTCCATTTACTTCCTGGTTGATTTCTGCTTGCAGTGCCTCGAAACGACGCTGGATGTCGTCTTTTTTGAAGATGGCTTGGACAAACGTCCCGAGCCCTACACGATTACGCGTAGTGTCCGCCGTCACCTCGCACACTACGCGTTTTTCGGTAACCTGCACACAGGTAGCCCGGAACGTTACCTCCTGACCAATCACTGCTGGTCCGACATGCTTGATGTCTACAGCAAACCCCGAACCCTCTTCATCGGGTTCGAGATACGGTAAAATTACGCGTCTTCCCGCCCATTCCATGTAGTAAATCATGCTGACCGTCGACATCACCGGATGCACGACTTGCCCATCGAAAACAGGCAGCATGTCCTGTGTGACTGTCACAGTAAACTCTTCCGTCGTACCCGGTTGCAGTCTATCTATCAAGAGTACCTGCCTCCTATCTGCCCAAGCTACACACGCTCAATAATCGTCGCGATCCCCTGTCCGACTCCAATACACATCGCTGCCAACCCGTAACGGGCGTCACGACGCTCCATTTCATACAGCAGAGTAGTAAGGATACGCGCACCGCTGCACCCGAGCGGGTGGCCCAGGGCAATCGCTCCACCATTTACGTTGACCAAATCAGGGTTGACCCCCAGCTCGCGTACGCTCGCCACTGCCTGTGCCGCAAAAGCCTCGTTGAATTCGAACAAATCAATCTGCGCAAGCGACAAGCCGGCCTGCTTCAGTACTTTGCGTGTAGCCGGTACAGGACCAATTCCCATCACGGAAGGATCGACACCTGCCACTGCGGATGCGACGATTCGTGCACGAGGCTTTAGACCTGCGGCAAGAGCAGCCTCTTGTTCCATAATGAGCAGTGCGCTTGCACCGTCGTTCAAACCGCTGGAGTTGCCTGCTGTCACACTGCCGCCATCTTTGAATGCTGGTTTCAGCTTTTGCAGTTGCTCGATGGTCGTATCTGGACGTGCATGCTCGTCGTGTCCGAACAGCGTTACTTCCCCTTTGCGCCCTTTCAGCTCTACCGGAACGATCTCTGCGTCCCACTTTCCTTCAGCCAACGCACGCGCGTAATTTTGCTGACTCCGCAAGGCAAACTCATCCTGAGCTTCGCGACTGATGCCGTACTGCTCGGCTACATTCTCAGCAGTTTCGCCCAAGGTGATCGGAGGATACATCTCTTTCATTTTTTCGTTAACCAGTCGCCAGCCCAACGTCGTATCGACCAGCTGCTGGTTCCCACGCTGAAAAGCAGTACCCGGCTTCATCATCACCAGCGGAGACCGCGTCATGCTCTCCGTCCCACCCGCGATATAGACATGACCTGCTCCTGCTTTGACTGCATTTGCGCTTTGGTTCACAGCCTCCAGTCCTGAGCCACACAAACGGTTCACCGTTACTCCCGGAACAGCCACAGGAAGTCCCGCCAACAAGAGAGACATACGCGCGACGTTGCGGTTGTCTTCCCCAGCCTGATTGGCACAGCCCATGATGACATCATCAATCGTTTTTGGATCAATGGAGTTGCGTTCCAGCAGCTTTTGAATTACCAATGCGCCCAGATCATCCGGACGCACATCCTTCAATGCACCGCCAATACGGCCGATTGGCGTACGAACAGCATCAATAATGACAGGTGTACTCATACTTCCACTCCTCCCATGTACCAGGGCTTTTTTCTATAGCGCTTCTACTAACGTGGCCAATCCTTGACCGCCACCTATGCACAACGAAACGATTCCGTATTTCTTTTTGCGACGTTTCAGCTCGAATAGAATCGTGCCTGCCAGACGGGCACCGCTCATCCCGAGTGGATGACCCAATGCGATTGCCCCACCGTTGACATTCGTTTTCTCGGGGTCCAGCCCCAGCTCGCGCATGCAGGCGAGTGACTGGGAAGCAAACGCCTCATTCAGCTCAAACAGATCGATTTGCTCCACAGACATATTTGTTTCGGCGAGCAGCTTGCGTATCGCGGCGACCGGACCAATGCCCATGATGCGCGGGTCAACACCAGCACTGACGAAATGAACGATGCGTCCCAAAGGAGCGACTCCTGTCTTTTGCAGCATCTCCTCATTCATGAGCAACAGCGCCGCCGCTCCATCGTTGATGCCGGAGGAGTTACCTGCTGTGACACTGCCGTCTTTTCGAAAGGCAGGACGCAGCTTGGACAATGACTCCACAGTGGAATCTCTTCTTGGGAATTCATCCGTGTCAAACAGCGTCTCTTCACCTTTTTTCCCCTTTAAGGTGACGGGAATGATCTCGTCGCGGAACAGACCTGCATCCATAGCGTTGATGGCACGAGTCTGACTCTCTGCCGCAAAACGATCCTGATCCTCGCGACTGATGCCGAATTGCTCCGCCACGTTTTCCGCTGTGTCCCCCATGGTCAAATCGCCATAAAGCGAGACAGGAGCAGAACGCGGTCCGCCAAAAGACTCGATCAGTGTCTGTCCGCCACGCTGATACGGCTGCTCGAATTTTTCCATGATATAAGGCGAGCGAGTCAAATTCTCGACGCCGCCCGCCAACATAACTTGACTATGTCCTGCCTGAATAGACTGGGCAGCCAAATTGACTGCCTCCAGCCCGGATGCACATACCCGATTCACCGTCAGTCCGGGAATCGTCTCAGGTAGTCCTGCTTTCAGCAGTCCGACACGCGCTATGTTAATAAACGGTCCGGCCGATATGACGTTTCCCATGATGACCCCATCAACCATCTCACCGGATTGTCCTGCCTTCGCAAGCGCTCCGTTCAAGACAATAGCCGTCAAATCGTCGATGGGGGTATTTTTCAGGCTTCCACCCAGCTTGCCGATTGGCGTACGGACTGCTGCTGCTACATACACGTCCTTGTTTTTCATACTCATCCTTCTACACCCTCTTTGGCTTCGTAAGTGTAAAAGCCTTGCCCGCTGCGTACACCCACACGCCCTGCCAGCACCAGCTTTCGCAGTAGGGGCGCTGTCCGGTAACGCTCCTCAGCCAGGTCCCGCTGCAAGCCTCTCGATATCGCAAAAATTTCGTCCAGGCCGATGCGATCTGCCCATTCGAGGGGGCCGTACGGGTAGTTGGTGCCTTTTTTCATCGCGATATCAATATCTCCAGCTGTCGCTGCTTTTTCCATCAGGGTAAAAGCAGCCTCGTTGATAATGAGCGTTAATATTCGCGGGAACACAAGTCCTACCTCGTCGTTCACAGTTTCCGTCTCTTTCCTGAGCGACTGAAAGAAGGCTTCCGTTGCCTGAATCGCGTCCAGCTCTGTTTGCAGGGCAGGAGCTATTTCAATCAACTCCCGCTCACCCAAGGGCACCAGCGTCCCAAATCCACAGACCCGTTCCGGATGCTGTGTCCAAGACGCTACCTCCGTCGCTGTTATGGCGAGCGAAGTCGTAATGATCGGTACGGTTGATGGCAACAGGTCATCCAGCTCGCGTACCTGCCTCTTCTTTGCCTGCAAATCGACGCTGTTTACTTCTACAGCCAACCCAACGCTCTCTGGTTCAGCCATCGCTTCTGCAAGCGTAAGCACCTGGTATCCTTTTTCGACCATCAATTGATTCAGCTCTGCATACAACGGGCTTGTGCCCACGAGCAATACAGACTTATTTGTTGTAGTCATAGAAGCCTTCCCCCGTCTTTCTGCCCAAGCTGCCGGACTGAACCATCTGTTGCTGAATCCGGCTGGGCTTAAATCGTCCTTCATGGAAGAAGTCGGTATAGACCGATTTGGTCGTGGCAAAATTGATGTCAATGCCGATCATGTCTTGCAGCTCAAACGGTCCCATTTTGAATCCGCCAGCCAGTTTCATGATGCGGTCAATCTGCTCCACACCTGCCACATGATCACCCAAGATGCGCAATGCTTCATTATAGTAAGGCCGCGCGATTCGATTGACGATAAAGCCTGGGGTGTCCGTAACCAGTACAGGCACCTTGCCCAACTCTTGCGCGAATCGATACGCCAGCTCCACATTTTCCTCGCTCGATTTTTTCCCGCGAATGACCTCAACCAAAGGCATGACAGGTGCGGGATTGAAAAAATGAAACCCGAGAATGCGCTCGGGATGCGGTAGCCCCCCTGCAATCTCCGTAATCGAGATGGAGGAAGTATTCGTTAGTAAAAGGGCATCTTCTCTGCAAATGCCGCAAAGCTGGCTGAAAATGCTTTTTTTCAAATCCAGACGCTCTGGCACCGCTTCAATGACGATATCGCAGTCAGCTAGCTTCTCCATCTCCGAGACGAGATTGACCAGCTCAAGCGTATTTGTCATTTCTTGTTCACTGATTTTCTGTTTCTCCACGTCTTTTGCCAGGATGGATTGCAAATAGACAACGGCTTTGTCCAGCACCGCCTGATTCGCATCCAGCAGTATTACCTGATGGCCTTTGCGGGCGCAGACGAGAGCGATTCCCGCTCCCATCGTTCCCGCCCCGATGACGCCTATAGTTTTCGTACTCACTTGGGCTTACCTCCTTCGCCTCTAACGGCCTGTAAAGCGAGGCGCACGCTTTTCCATGAAAGCGGTGACCCCTTCCTTGTGATCCTCTGTGCTGCCAGCCGTCTCTTGTGCAAAAGCTTCATATTCCAGGGTCTCTTCCAATCCCATCTCAAGCCCTTTGTACATCGTGCGCTTGATCAAGCCAATGCCCTTCGTCGGCAGCGCCGCCAGCTTGCGGGCATACGCCAACGCATCCTCCATGAAGGTCTCGGCTGAATACACCTGATTGACCAGTCCGATACGCAGTGCTTCCTCCGCGGATACCTTGTCACCCGTCATCGCCAGCTCCAGCGCCTTGCCGATTCCGACGATGCGCGGTAAGTAGTAGCAGCCTCCTGAATCAGGAACAAGCCCGATATTGACAAAAGCATTGACGAAGGACGCCTTCTCTGACGCCAGTCGAATATCGCAAGCCAGCGCAACACTCATGCCTGCGCCTGCTGCTACTCCGTTTACTGCTGCGATGATCGGCTTCTCGGTTTTTTGAAATTGGAGGATCATTGGATTATAACGATCCCGTAAGAAACCACCGTAATCCACATCTCCACCACCGGAAACGTCGCCGAGGTCCTGGCCTGCATTGAAAGCCCGACCTGCGCCGGTAAGAACGATGCAGCGCACATCCGCATCCTTCTGCGCTTGCTTCAGCGCATCCGTAATTTCCTTGTTCATAACAGCAGTAAACGCATTAAATTTATCCGGACGGTTCAAGGTCACCACTGCTACGCCTTCTGACACTTCATAAAGAATCGTTTCGTACATAGCCGCCTCCTAATTTCCCGTAAACCGGGGTTTGCGCTTCTCCAGAAAAGCTTGCATGCCTTCTTTTCGATCATCGCTTGCCAGCAGCAGATAAAAGCTGTTTCGCTCGTAATCCATGCCTTCTTGCAGGGGGAGATCTCCTGCCTTGTAAACGGCTTTTTTGATAACCTGTACGGCGAGTGGTGGCTGCTGGGCGATTTGCTTCGCCAGCTTGAGCGCTTCCTGATAGTACGCCTCCACCGGTACTACCCGATTGACCAATCCGTATTTCAGTGCTTCCTTGGCGGAAATCGGCTCACCTGTGAGCAGCAGCTCCATTGCTTTTCGCTCGCCCAGCATACGCGTCAGACGCTGTGTCCCACCAGCCCCCGGCATAACGCCCAGCTTGATTTCCGGCTGACCGATGACGGCTGTTTCAGAAGCGATCACAATATCGCAGTTCATCATCAATTCGCAGCCACCACCGAGCACAAAGCCGCTGACTGCTCCAATGATTGGCTTTGTGATGAGTGACATGCGATCCCAAACCGCGAACTGATTGCGCTTCATGATGTCGATAGCTGATGCTTCTGCCATTTCATTAATGTCGGCTCCCGCGGCGAAGGCTCTCGCATTGCCTGTCAGGATGATCACCCGAATGTCCGGGTCACGGTCCAGTTGCTCCAGCTGGTCAACCAGTTCATCGACGAGCTGCAAATTCAGTGCGTTTAGAATCTTCGGTCGATTCAACGTAATGATACCGACACCGTCCTCGCAAGCTACGGTGATAAATTCATAGGTCATGAACTGTTCACACCCTTTTGGCAACGATTCGCTTAGATAGCTGCCTGTGATTTATTCCGGTTATCCACCACACGAATTGCTTTTCCTTCACTGCGCGACAAGGAATTCGGCGGTTGCACACGCAGCACTACAGATACACCCAATGTATTTTTAATCATATGACAGATTTCCTTGACCAATGGCGAGAGAACAGAGCTTTCGTTTCCACTGATCTCGTTTGCATACGCTGGTGTCAGCTCGCAATGCACTTCAAAACGGTCAAGTGCACCGTCGCGTTCAATGACGACCTGGTAGTGTGGAGCCAATTGATTAAAAGTCAGCAGGACGGATTCGATCTCGGTCGGGAAAACATTGACCCCGCGAATGATG
Source organism: Brevibacillus jepli (assembly GCF_047229145.1). Classification (NCBI taxonomy): domain Bacteria; kingdom Bacillati; phylum Bacillota; class Bacilli; order Caryophanales; family Paenibacillaceae; genus Brevibacillus; species Brevibacillus jepli. The sequence goes on along the minus strand of NZ_JBFEFW010000048.1, from coordinate 3,417 downwards.
AGCATGTCATCAACACGTCCCTTGATGCGAGACATCCGCATGGTTGTCCTGCCGCACTTACAGGGCTCAGGATTGAGCGATGCGATATCTCCCGTGCGATAGCGAACAACTGGGAATGCTTCTTTCGTCAGCGACGTAAATACGAGCTCACCCTCTTGCCCGTATGGGAGCACTTCTCCGGTTTTCGGATCAATAATTTCTGCGTAGAAATGGTCTTCAGCGATATGCAGACCATCCTGCACTTCCTGACATTCGATGGAAACACCTGGCCCCATGACTTCGCTCAGCCCGTAAATGTCCACCGCTTTAATGTCGAGCTCTTGCTCCAGCTGTACGCGCATTTCTTCCGACCACGGCTCTGCGCCAAAAATCCCGTATTTGACACTCGTCCCACGCGGATCAATGCCTTGTTTTTTCATCTCTTCGACGATGTTGAGGACGTAGGATGGTGTAGCTGCAATGCCACGTGGCTTGAAGTCCTCGATTAACGTAATTTGACGAGAAGTATTGCCCCCGGATACTGGCACTGCTACTGCGCCCATGTGCTCGATGCCATTATGCAGACCCAGTCCGCCTGTAAAAAGTCCGTAGCCATACGCGTTATGGAAAATGTCTCCAGGCTCGCCGCCTGCACAGCATATCGCGCGTGCTACGATCTCCGCCCAATTCTCCAGGTCTTTTTTGGTGTACCCGACAACAGTCGGCTTTCCTTTTGTCCCGGAAGAACCATGAATGCGAGCTACTTCCTTCATTTCTACTGCGAACAGATTGAACGGGTAATTCTCTCGCAAATCTGTTTTTTTCATGAAGGGCAGCTTCTGAATGTCGTCGATCGATTGGATATCCTCTGGCTTCACACCGGCCTCATCAAACGCTTTTGTGTGGAAAGGGACGCGTTCGTATACGCGTTTGACCGTTTCCTTCAGGCGTCCTAGTTGAAGCTCCGTCATTTTCTCTTTTGATAGCGTTTCCATTTCCGTATTAAAAATCATGATCCTTCCCTCATTCCGTTACGTTCTGACTCGGTAGGAGTGCTTTTTTTGAAAATGTTACTCGCCCTTAAAAACTGGCTTGCGCTTTTCGCGGAAGGCTTCCAGAGCTTCCAAGCGATCTGTCGTTGGAATAATGACTTCATAGCACATCGTTTCGATATCAAGACCTGTCTGCAAATCGACGCTGCTTCCGCGATCAATGGCTGACTTAGCCTGGTAGACCGCTAGCGGAGCATTCGCCAAAATCTCGTTCGCCAGCCCCATTGCCAGCTCATGCAGCTCCTCTGTATCTTTTGCGACACCGTTTACAAAGCCGATTTGGTACGCTTCCTGTGCTTGGATGCGACGAGCCGTCAAGATCAGCTCCTTTGCCTTGGAAGGTCCAATCAGGCGAGACAAGCGCTGCGTACCACCTGCACCAGGGATAATCCCCAAGCTCACCTCTGTCAGACCCATTTTGGCGTCTGCGACTGCATAGCGGAAATCACAAGCCAGCGCGAGCTCAAAGCCCCCACCAAAAGCAAAGCCGTTGATCATGGCAATCGTCGGCTGCGGCAGCCTTTCCAATGCTGTAAATACATCGCGGATTTTGCGGACATTGCGACGTACCTGCTGTTCTGTCAGCGTGCGGCGCTCCTTCAAATCTGCTCCTGCACTAAATGCTCGCCCTTCTGCCTTCACGATGACAACGCGAATCTCTTTTGCTTCCAGACGTACCTGCTCAATCAAGTTTCCCAGGCGATCCAATGTATCGTAGTTCAATGCATTCAGTTCATCTGGACGATTCAGCGTGATCAGTCCTATATGTCCTTCACGTTCAAAGCGAACGCTCTCTTCCATCCTCAACGTCCTCCTTGTGCAGCCGGGTTGACCCGTGCATACGTGCCTGTAGCAAAAGCAACGAGCTTGCCATCACAGGTCACGCGTGCTTCCATCACGATCAAGGTTTTTCCTTGTTTCAATACATGGGACTGTGCTTCTAGCACCTCGCCACGCGCAGGATGCAAATATTGAATCTTGCTCTCCACCGTCACACATTGCTGTACACCATCCACATGAGGTGCTGCCCCATGCCCCATCGCCACATCGGCTAATGTCGCTGTAACGCCTCCGTGTACGACACCTTCGATGCTATTGAATAGCTCGGGGCGAATTTTCAGTGCTACCTTACAGCCCTGTTCATCTCGGTGCACGACTTCTATGCCCAGGTAGTGGTTGAATCGATTTCGGATCTCCACTGACATCTTTGCCCCCTTTCTCGTATCGTCTTGAAACAGTGAAAGGAGCCTAAGCACATGGCATTCGGCATCCTTTCTCCGTTTTATTTTCGAAGTCAGTTATTCGGTATCGTCAATCGCGACAAAGTAATCACTTTTTCGATAAGCCAGTGCATCTAGCGTCGCTACCAAGCCATGCTCGGTTTCTACACGAATTCGATACCAGGCAGTGCGATTGTTTTTCTTCTCTTCTGTCGCTGTTGCCACCAAGCGATTCCCTTTCATGGCAGCAGCCAAAAATCCGATGTTCATCGATAATGCTACAGACGTTTTGCCATAAGAGTTACAAGCAGCTGCAAAAACGAAGTCTGCTAAGGAGAAAATAATCGCGCCATGGGCAGTGCCGTGTGCATTCAGCATATGATCCGCAACCGTCACTTCCGCTGTCGCAGTTCCTTCTCCCAGCTCAATCAGCTTGATGCCCAAAAATTGTGCAAATGGATCTTGCTTTAGCTTCTCGCAAATCTCTGTGTAATGCTTCTGATGGAGCGCTTGTTCGTCTATCAATCTTTTCGTGGTCATGATTAAACAACTTCAGCGAAGTGCATGGACACAACTGGTCCAGCGAAGCCACGGAGGTCTTTTCCTGCTGCGCGGCCTTCAGGAGATGATAACGCTTCCATCAAAGCCTCTTTGGATTCAAAGTACATTTCTGCCATCAGATGCAGGTCGGATTCTCCCATTGGTGTTCCATAGATTTTGCTCACTTCCATTTTGATTAAGCCAGGCATTTTTTCTGCCAATGGGCCATGCACCTCGAAGTAATGCTTGTCAAAAGCATCGATATCTTCGGGCTTGCGATAAATTGCCACCAATTTCACCATCATGATCCCTGCTTTCCTCAGATTATAGTTGTAATGTGTGACGACTAATTAATATAACGTTATTTAAACGCATACTTATATTTTTATTATATAAATCCTTTGTGACAGGTGCAAGTATTTTTCAAAAAGCAAGAAAACTCTGCCGGATTGCATCCCCCCTTCTCTTCATGTTTATGACTGGGAAAAGGCTGACAGAATATGCTTCGATGGATCGGTTGTCTTCCATCTTTTGTGATCGGGGGAAGCCGCGTAGGAAGAAGCGCATTTCCAGTCCAAGCGCCTCTGGAGCCCGACCCAGCGTAGGAAAAAATGGCGGGGAATTTC
>NZ_JBFEFW010000047.1:0-28883 GCF_047229145.1 Brevibacillus jepli | reverse complement strand
TTGTCTCCCACCTCGTCCTCGTTTTCCTCACTATACGTTCTTTAGAGGGGTACGACAACTATTCTGACACAGGGGGATATTCACATCCCTATATTTTGTGTACAAGCTGTAGATAAACTTGTCGAAATCTGTTTTTGTGGATAAAATGATATCCACAGATCCGGGAAATAGTTTTGTGGGGATATTTGCCTTGGTAAGGAATTTCCACTCTCACTTGACTTTTTAGGCATATGTTCTTATAATGCAAAAGAATGTCTTTGCAAGACGGAGGTGTATACGTAATGAAACCATCTTTCAATCCTAACAACCGCAAGCGCAAAAAGGATCATGGATTCCGTAAGCGCATGAGCACAAAAAATGGCCGTAAAATTTTGGCTGCTCGTCGTCAAAGAGGTAGAAAAGTTCTTTCCGCTTAGGCCACACTTTCAGTGGCCTTTTTGTTTGCCTATTTCTGTCGGAAAATTCTTAGTTCGTGTAAAAGAGGAAGTCCTGCACCGATGTGGAAAGCTTTTGAGGGATAATCATTACCTAGCTATCGAAAGGCTTACTATTAGGAAGGGAAAGGAGAAGTCCGATGGAACACGGCGAGAGTTTTACCGACTTTTTTGTTATATTAGCCCGGGACTTTCTCAATGAACGACCGCTACCAAATCTGGTTTGTGCCTATGCGGGTGGATCTGTCGGCAGGGGAGAAGCAGATGCTTACAGTGACCTTGATTTGCACGTTTTCGTAGAGGGTGAAACTGACCTCTATAGTGAAAATCTTCAATTTAGAGGGCATTTGATACAACTGCAAGTCCAAACGGCTCCTGTAGATGAAGAAGTATACGAGAATCCGTGGGCATGGCGATACTTAAAGGAAGCAAAAGTCGTTCTTGACCCAAAAGATCGGTACATTCCCTGGATGAATGACATGTGTGCCTATTTTGATTCTACAGCTGGGAAGGCGAAAATTCTTGCGCAGGCAAAAGCAGGCGTTGATACGTTCTACGAAGAGGCGAGCTCTGCCTTATCTGAAGGCTTTCCGTATTCCGCTTATTTGGCTGCATGGGCAGGATGGATCGAGACGTTGCAAATGACGGCTTTTTTTCAGGGGCATTCATTGAGCGATACTCACTTGTATCAGCTTGTACATAAAGCGGGGCGTTGGGACGAAAGTAAACGATTTTTCCAAGAGACATACCGGAACGAGCGAGCTCTGCAAGATGCACTGTCTGTGTTGGCAGATTATCGAGCTCATCTACGGTTAGTGAAGGAGAGTATATCGTTTGCGCTGGCACCTGAAAATGATTTGTTATTAGAGAAGAAACTGCAGAGATTGCAGGAGAGAGAGCAGCTTGATATGGCCGGGTTTCTATTATTTTCAGATGCCATTTGGTTATATCACAGTGTAGATGCTGATGAGTGGTTGGAAAATCATTGGGCTAAGCTGCCTTCTCGGCTTCACTTGCGACTCAAGAAATTTGGGTTTTTCCAAGCGGATGAGCAATTGATTTCCCGTTTGCGCCATACAAGTGCAGAGCTGATCACGGAAATTAGCTGATTTTATGTATTTTTGCCGCTGAATTTTTGATTTTCTTCTAAACCTAGTATACTTAGGGGAAAAAAGTGGACGAAACAAGGATATACTGGTAGATGCTGTTTACGTTTTCTACTATAATTGTGATGTTAGGGGTTGTTTACCTTGCATCGTTCACACCGGCTCAAAAAAAATGAGCAATTCCAAGCTGTGTTTCAACGAGGAAGTTCTGCTGCTAATAAGCAGTTTGTCTTGTATTCAGCAAAGCAAGAGGGACAAGCGGCTTTTCGTGCTGGAATTTCCGTCAGTAAAAAAATTGGCAATGCTGTAATCCGCAATAGGGTCAAACGGCTTATACGCGAAGCAGTAGCCCGATTGGAGTCTGATATTCCAGTCGGTCTCGATCTCGTCATCATCGCCCGTCCGGGTGTGGAAGCGATGACGCTTGAAGCCATTGAGCAATCTCTGTTACATGTGATGAAGCGAGCCAAAGTGATCAAACAGGCACCCGTACATAATGGAAGAAGAGATGGAAAAAGAGGGTGAAACGATGATGGTGAAGATCATGGTCTGGTTGATTCGGGGATACCAGCTAATGATTTCTCCGTATAAACCGCCTTCATGCAGATTCGCGCCCACCTGTTCTCACTACGCAATCGGGTCGATTCGTCGATTTGGAGCGTGGAGGGGAGGCTGGTTGGCCCTTCGTCGCATCTTGAAATGCCATCCGTTCCACCCGGGCGGGTATGATCCAGTCCCGGATCAACACAAATAAGATTACCTCAATTGAAGCGGGGAAAAGGAGGATCACCCTTGAGTAGACGTACCCTCAGCATATTTATGCTGACTCTGCTGGTTCTAGTTTTGTCGGGATGTAATCCTACAGCAGCTGATCCAATTGGTCCTGACGCAACCGGCATTTGGGACAAGTATTTCGTATATCCATTGTCCTGGCTGATCAAAGAGAGTGCATTGATACTCGGAAACAACTACGGTCTGGGTATTTTGGTAGCGACGATCATCATCCGGATCATCGTACTGCCATTGATGGTCAAGCAGATTAAGAGCTCTAAGAAAATGCAAGAGATTCAACCGGAGATGCAAAAGATCCGGGAGAAACACAAGAATGATCCACAAAAAGCACAGATGGAAACAATGGCTTTGTTCCAGAAGAGCGGTGTCAATCCGTTGGCTGGATGCTTGCCAATGCTGGTACAAATGCCGATTTTGATCGCGTTCTACCATGCGATCATTCGTACGACCGAGATTAACTCGCAGACTTTCTTGTGGTTGACTTTGGGAGAAAAAGACCCGTACTACATCTTGCCGATCGTTGCAGCGATTACGACGTATTTGCAGTCCAAGATGATGGGTCAAGCAACACAAGGAAATCCACAAATGCAAATGATGATCATCATGATGCCGCTGATGATTTTGGCGATTGCTGTAACGTTGCCATCAGCGCTGTCTCTGTACTGGGTATACGGTAACTTGTTTACCATTGTACAAACGTACTTCCTGTATCGTGATAAAGGAAATATGCCTACTCCTAAGGGGGGAGCCTCCAAGTGAAAAAGGTGGTAGCTACGGCAAAAACGATCGACGATGCTGTGCAAAAAGCTTTGCTGGAATTGGGAGTGCCGCGTGAGCGAGCAACGATCCAGGTTCTAGAAGAACCAAGCAGAGGTTTGTTTGGACTGATAGGAGCAAAGGACGCTAAAGTGCAAGTAGAATTTCACTTTGATCCAGTTGCACAGGGACGTGACTTTCTTCAAGACGTTTTGTCGAACATGAAGGTGAATGCCAAAGTGGAGACGCGTACAAATGAAGAGGGCATGCTGTTTGACATCCAGGGAACCAATCTGGGAATCATTATTGGCCGCAGGGGACAAACTCTTGATTCATTACAGTATCTCGTAAACGTCGTAGCGAACCGTCATGCGGACAAACATGTACGTATCACTCTGGATGCCGAAAATTATCGGCTGCGTCGCAAGGAAACATTGGAGCAGCTCGCAGATCGTGTGGCGAAAAAAGCGCTATCGACCAAACGGGATGTACGTCTGGAACCAATGTCTGCTGCCGAACGGAAAGTAATCCATGCCTTCTTGCAAAAGAGAGCAGATGTGGTTACCTTCAGTGAAGGAGACGAGCCAAATCGTTTTATCGTCATTGCACCGAAAGAAGCCTCTCGTTAGGCTTCTTTTTTTTGCCTAAAGTAGTTGATCAAGCGGCGACATTTTGAATAATCTCTTCAAAAAGTTGTCCACTGTGGATAATTGACCAAATGGTTGAGGATTTGCGAAAATGATTATACTGTGGATAACTAAAAAGGACGGCAACCTTGATCAGAGGGTTGCTTTTTCCTATTGGAAGGTAGCCTGATGGATTGGCTGCACTTTCTTTTGGAATTTTTCTAGACGATCTGTTATGCTAGTAAGTTAGTGGCTGACTTGTTAGAGTGGAAAGCTTGAGGTGAACAGCATGAAATTCGATACAATAGCGGCGGTCGCAACACCAATGGGTGAAGGCGGTATTGCCGTGATCCGGGTAAGCGGTACGGAAGCGATCGAAGTTGTGGATAAGATATATAAAGGAAAGCAGCAGTTGTCCACTGTGGACAGCCATACGATTCACTATGGGCACCTGTATGAGCCAAACACAGGTGAACGGGTGGAAGAGGTGCTGGTTTCCGTTATGAAGGCTCCTCGTACATTTACGCGGGAGGATGTAGTCGAAGTAAACTGTCACGGAGGAATCGTTTCCGTTGAAAAGGTTTTGGAGTTAATCTTGGATAATGGAGCAAGATTGGCTGAGCCAGGTGAGTTCACAAAGCGTGCGTTTTTAAACGGGCGCGTGGATTTGTCTCAGGCAGAGGCTGTCATTGACTTGATCCGGGCGAAAACAGACAGAGCGATGAAGGTGGCATTGAATCAAGTGGAAGGAAAGCTGTCCAGGCTCATTCGACAGCTGCGTCAAAACTTGATTGAAGCGATGGCTCATATAGAAGTAACGCTGGACTATCCAGAGCATGACGTCGAGGAGTTTACGCAAAATTTCTTGCGAGGAAAGTGCCTGGAGGTAAAAGGAGAAATCCAACGACTGTTACAGACCGCGCAGCAAGGAAAGATTTTGCGTGAAGGCTTGTCGACAGCGATTATTGGACGTCCGAATGTAGGAAAATCCTCTTTGTTAAATAGTCTCGTTCAAGAGGAAAAGGCGATTGTAACTGACGTTGCGGGAACGACACGTGATGTCATCGAGGAGTATGTCAATGTGCGCGGAGTTCCTTTGCGACTCATCGATACCGCAGGAATTCGCGATACAGAGGACATCGTGGAGAAAATCGGGGTGGAGAAATCCAGGCAGCTGCTGCAAAAGGCTGACCTCGTTTTGCTCGTTATCAATTACAACGAGCCACTCTCTGCAGATGATTACGCGATTTTTGAGGCGGCAAAAGGGTTCCATGTCATTGTGATTGTCAATAAATTCGACCTGCCGCAAAAAGTGGATTTGGAAGAGATCAAGCGTCATTTCCCTCAGCAGCCGTTGATCATGACGTCTGCGCGTGAGGAGACGGGGATCTATCTTCTGGAGCAGGCAATCGGGGAGATTTTCTTCAGTGGCCGTGTGCAGCAGGATGACTTGACGTATGTCAGTAATGCCCGACATATTCAACTGCTTCGTCAGGCAGAACGTGCGATAGATGAAGCATTGGGCGGAATCGATGACTTGATGCCAGTAGACATGATTCAGATCGACATTAAAAAGTCGTGGGAGCTGCTTGGGGAAGTCATTGGAGAAAGTGTCGGCGAAGATTTGATAGATCAGATTTTCTCCCAGTTCTGTCTGGGTAAGTGATTAGGAGGATAAAAAATGAACGCTGTACCTGCATATGAAGCGGGCTCGTTTGACGTCATCGTAATTGGTGCTGGTCATGCGGGGGCTGAATCGGCATTGGCGGCTGCACGTATGGGCTGCAGTACATTGCTGTTGACGATCAACCTGGACGCTGTGGCATACATGCCATGTAACCCTTCCGTAGGAGGACCGGCAAAAGGCCATGTCGTACGTGAATTGGACGCACTCGGTGGAGAGATGGGACGCAATACCGACAAAACCCATATCCAAATGCGTATGCTGAATACAGGTAAAGGACCGGCTGTGCATGCCTTGCGCGCACAAGCAGACAAATTTGCCTATCAGCATGAAATGAAGAAAACGATTGAAAATACTCCGAATTTGATCTTGCGTCAAGCGATGGTGGAAGAGCTGATCGTGAACGATGGAGTATGTGAAGGGGTTATTACGCAAACAGGGGCGCGATACATGGCCAAATCGGTGGTGTTGACGACCGGAACCTATTTGCGCGGAAAAATCATCTTGGGTGATCTTCAATATGAAAGTGGACCAAACAACATGCGTCCATCAATTCGTCTGGCGCATCATTTGAAGGAACTCGGCTTTGAAATGACACGCTTCAAAACGGGGACGCCTCCACGCGTTCATAGCAGCAGTGTAGATTTCTCCAAAATGGAGATTCAACCTGGTGATCCGGTACCTCGTGCTTTTTCTTATGAAACTACGGAATTTATTATGGACCAGCTGCCTTGCTGGCTGACGTATACGAATGAAGAAACGCATGGACTCATCAATAGCAATCTGCATCGTGCCCCCATGTATTCGGGAATGATCGAAGGAACGGGCCCGCGTTATTGCCCTTCGATTGAGGATAAAGTAGTGCGTTTTAACGATAAGCCGCGTCACCAAATTTTCCTAGAGCCAGAAGGACGCAATACGGAAGAAATGTACGTACAAGGCTTGTCGACCAGCTTGCCGGAGGATGTCCAGCTTTCCATGCTGCGCTCTATGGCTGGAATGGAAGAAGTCAAGATGATGCGGCCTGGCTATGCGATTGAGTATGATTCGATCGTGCCGACGCAGCTCTGGCCTTCTTTGGAAACAAAAATCTTGCCAGGCTTGTTCACAGCAGGACAAATCAACGGTACCTCTGGCTATGAAGAAGCAGCGGGTCAAGGTCTCATGGCAGGGATTAACGCAGCACGCCGCGTTCAAGGGAAGCCACCGGTTATTTTGGGACGAGAAGAGGCGTACATCGGCGTCTTGATTGACGACCTTGTTACGAAAGGAACGCATGAGCCTTATCGTTTGCTTACCTCCCGTGCAGAGTATCGCTTGCTGCTGCGTCATGACAATGCGGACTTGCGCCTGACGGATATTGGCCATGAAATCGGTCTGATCAGCGAAGATCGTTACAACCGGTTTAACCAAAAACGCGAGTTGATCGAGCAAGAAAAAGAACGTGTGGCAAACACGCGCGTACGTCCTGAAATGGCACATGTCCAAGAGGTTTTGCGCAATGCAGGCTCTCCTGAATTGACAGATGTCATCGAGCTGGCTCAGCTTCTGCGTCGACCGGAAATCAACTACAGCCACATTGCTCAAATGGTTCCTGCACCAGAAGCACTGCCAGAGGATGTGACCGAACAGGTTGAAATCCAGATTAAATATGATGGCTACATCAAAAAGTCTTTGCAACAAGTAGAGCGGATGAAAAAAATGGAGGAGCGCCGCATCCCAACAAATATCGATTACCACCAAATTTCCGGTTTGTCCAAGGAATCCCGCGATAATATGACCAAAATACGCCCGTTGAACATCGGGCAGGCTGCGCGTATCGCAGGGGTTACTCCAGCAGACATTTCCGTACTGATGGTATATCTGGAGTACAAACGCGTGGGAGTAGCCGAGTAAGGAGATAAGCCATGACGAAAGAACAGTTTGCCGAGGTCCTTGCAGCCCAAGGCATTTCTTTGACGGATACTCAAAAGGATCAGTTTGATCACTTTTTCCGCTTGCTGGTGGAATGGAATGAGAAGATGAACCTGACGGGAATTACTGAAGAGGGGCAAGTGTACAACAAGCATTTTTATGATTCGATTACACCGGCTTTTTACTTCCCCTTTGACCAGGTGAATTCGGTTGTAGATATTGGTGGGGGCGCAGGCTTTCCGAGCATTCCTTTGAAGATTTGCTTTCCCCATCTGAAAATGACGATCATTGATTCCTTGAATAAGCGAATGAGCTTTTTGCAGCATGTAGCAAAGGAACTGGGCCTAGAGAACGTGAATCCCGTACATGGGCGTGCTGAGGATCGTGGACAAGAAGCGATTTATCGGGAGAAGTTTGATCTCGTAGTGGCACGTGCTGTTGCGAGACTCAATCTGTTGTCGGAGTTCTGCCTTCCTTTTGCAAAAGTTGGAGGACACTTCGTCGCTCTCAAGGGAGCGGAGATTACGCCAGAGCTGGCCGAAGCGAAAAGGGCTATCAAAACGCTCGGTGGAAAGACACGCAAGGTCGAGACATTCCAGCTTCTAGAGGAAGCGGGAGAGCGTAACATCGTCATTATGGAAAAAATAGAAGCAACGCCGAAAAGCTATCCGCGCAAGGCAGGAGTTCCTGCGAAAAAGCCGTTAGTTTAGGTAGGCAGTGAAAATAGAGGGTCGTAGCCACGTGCTGCGGCTTTTTTTTGTTGAGAGTTTAGTCTCTCAGATTTGCTTCTTGGATCATGGAGTCTACATCTCGGCATATACATAGTACTAGCTCCTTTGAAAGAATGACATCGTCTGAGAGGGTGAATGGACTATGCAAGCAGTACTTTCCTCCTTTTTTCCGCCGGAACTGCCGACCATATTACTACGACTTTTTCTTGCCTTTCTAGCAGGTGCAATCATGGGATGGGAGCGCGAGAGATTTATAAAAGACGTGAGCAGGCAAAGAGGAGCTGGCTTTCGAACGTATAGCCTAGTCTGTTTTGGTTCGTGTCTATTTGGACTAGCTTCTATTTATGGTTTTTCTTCGAGTGGCGTAAATAATGACCCAGGGAGGGTAGCAGCACAAGTTGTTACGGGTATGGGGTTTTTGGGAGCCGGAGCTATTATTAAATTTAATGGTACGGTGAAAGGTTTGACGACTGCCGCAGGGATGTGGGTTGCATCAGCAATTGGCCTGATGTTCAGTGCAGGGATGTATGTCGCAGCGATCGTTGCAGCGATTTTTTCTTACCTGACATTAGACTTTCATAGACTTTTTCCACGACTGTTTTCTGTCACCAAGATTTCACATCCTACAGATGAGAGCATTGGGAGCGAAGAGAAGCCGAAACACCGTGATGATCCTGATTATTATGACGAAGATCACGACTGATGTTTCACGTGAAACGTTTTTCGTTAGCAGGAATTGGGCGAATCTTGCAGAATTACATATATATAAATGAACCTGAAGAAAGCGTCTAGGGAAAGAAGATTAGGTCAAATGCAATTTTACAAACCGACCGGATGGGCAAGAAGAGTCTGTTAAGCAGTATGTCCTTATAGGGCTTGTGATTCTTTTTCTAAAAAATGCACCTCAGCGTTTCGCGGAAAAGTGGATGCAAACTGTTTTCATCTCTAACTATGTAAGCGAGGGGGGCCTATGTAAATACAGTAGGACTGGACTCAACTTACGACGCCAACTCTCTATATTTCCTTAACAGCTGTAATCAAAAGAACATATTCAATCTGTCCGATCCGACAATGGATGGGCGAGGGATACAAAAATGTTTCGAGGAAGATTCTGTCGTTGATTGGACAGGACCTTTTTCAGTTTCAAGGACGTATTCAAAAAGTTGTCATTTCAGCACCGAGAAAGTGGCGAGAAGCTGGATGTAGGGGACCTACATGAGCACTGGGCTTCGAAGGTGAACGCTAGTTTCGATGTCGCACAAGCTTTCAGGATGACTTCGTGATCAAAACATGACTTTTTGAACACTCTTCAAGGACTTTAAAATAGCACGGATGGAACGGGTAGAAGTGGGGGATTTTTCTATGGCAGTTAAAGATTCATTTTCTCGGATTTTTGGCTTGACGGACAAGACAGATAACGAAGAAATCAAACAAATACCGGTTGAGGAAATTGTACCGAATCCATATCAACCTCGTACTGTATTTGATGACGAGAAAATTGATGAGTTGTGTCAAACGATACGGACTCATGGACTCATTCAACCAATTGTCGTGAGAATTCGCGATGGTCGTTATGAGTTGATTGCTGGGGAACGACGTTTGCGCGCAACTAGAAAATTGGGCATGGAGAGGATTCCTGCGATTGTCAAAGAGTTTAATGACTCGCAAACAGCCTCTATCGCATTGATTGAGAATTTGCAACGTGAAGGTTTAACATCTATTGAAGAGGCAGTTGCTTATCAAAAACTAATTGATTTACACAATTTGACGCAAGAGAGTCTTGCTCAACGTTTAGGCAAGGGACAATCGACGATCGCGAACAAGCTCCGTTTGCTCCATTTGCCACAGGAAATCCAGGATGCATTGTTGTCCAGACAAGTTACGGAACGGCATGCGAGGGCATTGATTCCTTTAAAGGATGCAGAAGTACAAAATAAAGTACTGCAAGAGATTTTGGAGCGGGAATGGAATGTGAAACAGACAGAAGTGCGCGTGAAGCAGCTTCTGGAGTTAGCAGAAAACCCGAAATCGGAAAAAGACGCTAAACCTCGCTGGAAAGCATTCTCGCGGGATACACGAATTGCGATTAATACCGTGCGTCAATCGATCGATATGGTGGTTCAGACAGGATTGCCTGTTGAGACGGCGGAAGAAGATCATGAGGAATTTTACCAATTCACTATTCGTATTCCGAAAAACAAGGAACAGGGAAATAAATGATGAGAACATAAATGGCGACAAGGTCGCCTTTCTTTTTGGGCAAATGCAGGTTATTCATATGGGATGGAGCTCTCAATCGCAGTTAATTTCCAGAAAAAAGCAGTTTTCGTAAAAACGCTAGGAAATTCCGCATTTTTGCGACAAAAATCGGGTCATTTTGTCTTACTATCTGAAAAAAACTGCGTACGAGCAAGCTGTAAATCTGATAACATGGAGAGTATCAACCTGTGCATACACTCAGGTTTACGAGAAAATGTTTGTGAATAACTTTGCGGAGACTTTTTCGTCTTATTCTGTACAGGCTTTGCAAAAAGATCTCGTTTTCCAAGAATACGAGCAAATCGTAAATAGACTCGAATGACTAACTAGATGAGGATACAAAAGATGACTTTGAAAGACGTTTTGGAGAGTGTAATGGTCAAGCCACAAGCTTTCCTACACGAAAAAAAAGAGGTGGAGAAGTTGGGGAAAATCATTGCGGTTGCGAACCAGAAAGGCGGCGTTGGCAAGACCACTACGTCCGTCAATCTAAGTGCTTGTTTGGCCGCATTGGGGAAAAAGGTACTGCTGGTTGATATTGATCCGCAAGGGAACGCAACCAGTGGGATCGGGGTAAATAAAGCAGACGTTAAGTATTGCATTTATGATGTCCTGATCAATGATATCAACCCTGTCGATGCGACTTTGCCAACTGATATTGAAGGATTGATGATCATTCCCGCCACCATTCAATTGGCAGGTGCGGAAATCGAACTGGTGCCAACGATTTCTCGAGAGGTTCGTCTGAAAAAGGCTCTGGAAGTTGTGAAGGACAAGTACGATTACGTCATCATTGATTGCCCGCCATCCTTAGGTATTTTGACCGTGAATTCTTTGACAGCATCTGATTCTGTCTTAATTCCAATTCAGTGTGAGTACTATGCGCTAGAGGGATTAAGCCAATTGTTGAATACCATTCGATTGGTACAAAAACACTTGAATTCACAGCTTGCTATCGAAGGTGTCGTGCTGACTATGCTGGATGCACGTACGAATCTCGGGCTGCAGGTCATTGAAGAAGTGAAAAAGTATTTTCAGGACAAAGTATACAAAACAATTATTCCTCGGAATGTTCGCTTGAGTGAAGCGCCGTCACATGGACAAGCCATCATTACGTACGATCCACGCTCACGAGGTGCGGAAGTCTATACTGATTTGGCGAAGGAAGTGGTAGGGGTATGAGTAGAGGCTTGGGAAAAGGGCTGAATGCGCTTATTACTTCCAATCTCATCGAAGAAGGGGAACAGGTGAAAGAGGTTTCCATCAATGAGATTCGTCCTAACCCTTATCAGCCCCGGAAAGAATTCGAGCAATCGGCTATAGATGAACTCGCACAGTCGATCAAAGAGCATGGGATCATTCAGCCACTGATTGTCCGAAAAAGCATTAAAGGCTATGAACTGGTAGCTGGGGAAAGACGATTGCGTGCTGCAAAGGTAGCTGGGTTAAAGCAAGTTCCGGTAGTAGTCAAGGCGTACACCGACCAGCAGTTAATGGAGATTGCTCTCATTGAGAATTTGCAACGGGAAAATCTCAATCCGCTGGAAGAGGCTGAGGCATATGACAAGCTGATTTCCCATCATGATTATACGCAAGAACAGCTCGCGCAAAAGATAGGGAAGAGTAGGCCGCATGTAGCCAATATGCTGCGTCTGCTTCAACTGCCAGAGAAGATCCGCAAAATGGTCTCGGCAGCTGAACTATCCATGGGACATTCGCGTGCTCTGCTTGCGGTAAGCGATAAGAAGGTACAGCAGCAGCTGGCAAATGACGTGGTGGAAAAAGGCTTGAGTGTTCGTCAGCTGGAGGAGATTGTGAAGCAGCTCAATGTTTCACGTGAAACAAAAAAGAAAAAGCCAGCGAAAAACGAGCCTGTATTGATCGAGATGGAAGAACGGTTACGCAGTCGTTTTGGAACATCGGTCAAGATTAAAAAAGGATCGAAGCGCGGCAAGATCGAAATCGACTTCTATTCGCAGGAAGACTTGGAGCGAATCATCGATATATTGAATATAGAGAAGTAAGTCCAGGAGGTAGTCATGGCGATCATCTATTTGGATAATGCAGCTTCTACTTGGCCGAAGCCGCCTGCAGTCAAGGAAATGATGGCGGAGGTCATCGGAGATTTTGCAGCAAATCCTGGCCGAGGTGGACATGCTTTGGCGATGAAAGCGAGTAAAGCTGTGTTTCGGACACGGGTGCAGTTGTCGCGGTTGTTTGGGATTCAAAACCCGAATAACCTCTTTTTTTATCTCAATGCGACTCAAGCGCTTAATCAGGCGATAAAAGGGTTCTTAAAAGCAGAAGATCACGTTATTTCTTCGTCTGTAGAGCATAATTCAGTAAGGCGTCCCATTGAATACATGCGTAAAAATCATCAAGTTGAAGCCACTTTTGTTGAACCGAGAGATGACCACCACTTTTATGTTGAAGATTTCGCCAAGGCCATTACGCCAAAGACGCGGCTCATGGTTGTAAGTCATGCTTCCAATTTGACAGGTGTCATTCTGCCTGTAGCAGAATTAGGGAAACTGGCAAAAGAGCATGGGATTACTTTTTTGGTAGATGCTTCGCAGTCTGCTGGTGTTTTGCCGATAGATGTAGAGGCAATGAACATTGATATGCTAGCTTTTCCTGGACATAAAGGGCTGTACGGTCCACAAGGCACAGGTGGATTGTACGTGAGCAGTGATATCGATTTAGAGCCATTGATTCATGGTGGGACAGGCAGTCAGTCTGAAGCGATCGATCAACCGACAACACGCCCAGATCGCTACGAAAGCGGAACACTCAACACGGTTGGTTTGGCGGGGTTGCATGCAGGTGTCGCTTTTGTCATGGAAAAAGGTGTGGACAACATTCGTCAGCACGAATGGGAACTGGTGAAAAAGATGATCGTTGGGTTGCAGCAGATTGAAGGTGTGCATGTCTATGGCCCGGGGATCGAGACCGAGCGTGTAGCCGTGGTTGCCTTTAATATAGGAGAAGTGGATGCAGCAGAGGTGTCGTTTATCCTGGACCAACAATACGGGATTGCGACCAGATCGGGCTATCATTGCACGCCACTCGGTCATCAGACTGCGGGCACCGAGCAACGTGGAGCGGTTCGAGCCAGCATTGGAATTTTCAACTCAGAGAAAGATGTAGAAGCGCTTCATAACGCTGTTCGAGAAATTGCAGCGGCGTTTGTGTAAGGCAACAGTAGGGGGACAGCGCAAGTGATCTTGCTAGGAACATTGGTCAACGCCGGAGCAATCATCTTGGGAGCATTGTTAGGCAGAATGTTGAAGCGAATTCCGGAGTCGATGCGACAAACCGTTATGCAAGGAATTGCTCTGGCCGTATTCATATTGGGTATTAAAATGTGCATGGGATCGAATAATTTTTTACTCGTGATTATCAGTATTGTAGTCGGTACAGTACTCGGTGAATGGATTGGGATTGATAAAGGATTAAACAATCTGGGGCACTGGCTGGAGAGTAAAGTAGGGGGCGGCGAAGGCAGTATTGCCTCTGGCTTTATTACGACGACGCTGGTGTTTTGTATCGGCGCCATGGCAGTATTGGGTGCGATGGATAGTGGTTTGCGTAACAACCATGATGTACTGTATATGAAAGCATTACTAGACGGATTTTCGGCGATTATTTTCACATCGACGCTAGGGATTGGTGTTATCTTTTCGGCAGTGCCCGTGTTTTTATATCAGGGCTTGATTGCGTTATTATCTACACGCATTTACAGTGTCGTGAGCGAAACAATGCTCGATGCGATTCTGGTAGAAGTAACGGCGGTAGGTGGCCTGATGATTATTGCAATTGGACTCAACGTATTGGAAATAAAAAAGATAAGGGTAGCCAACATGATGCCAGCATTAGTGATCGCGGCAGTTGGGGTTCCTTTTATCGATTGGTTTTCAAAGCTGTTTTCGTAGTCGGCAGAGAGGCTCTTCCTTCGGGAGGAGTCTTTTCTATATAATGATACCAAAACTTTATTGGGTAACGGATAAGGATGAGTGGGACGGAGCAGTACGAAAGCAGTATGTTGGGGAGCGAATTACTATGTTGGGTGTAATCGTCAATCCTGTATCGGGCAATGGCACAGGATTAAAAGTATGGAGGCAAATGGAGCCGAATCTACGACGTCTAGGATCGCCTTTTCAGATCAGGTTGACATCAGGAGAGGGGGACGCTGAAAAATTATCAAAAGAGCTGATTCAAAAAGAGGGAGTAAATAAAATCATTGCTGTCGGAGGGGACGGAACTGTCCGAGGAGTGATAAACGGAATATACGAATCGAAGCAAGACTGTCGTTTTGGACTCATACCGGCTGGTTCCGGGAATGACTTTGCTCGCGGACATGGAATTCCGATGGAACCGTTGCAGGCATTAGATCGGATTCTGTCGGGAAAAGAGGAAAAGCAAATTGATCTGATCTTGTTGAATGGAAAAGTAGCGGTAAATTCGGTCGGGGCCGGCTTCGATGCACAGGTAGCACAAGTAACAGATCGAGCGGTGTACAAAGCTTGGTTGAATCGGTACAAGCTAGGAGCGTTGGCCTATATTTTATCGGTGATTCGCGTCGTATGTACGTATCAGCCGTGTGACATTGTACTGTACGTTGATGGTCAGGAGGTTCATTTGCAGGGTGTATGGCTTGTGGTCGCTGCCAACATTCCGAATTACGGTGGCGGAATGCTGATCTGTCCAGATGCTGTGCCGAATGATGGCATTGCGGAGATTTGTGTCGTTAGAGGTGTGAGTCGACTCGGTTTGTTAGCAGCATTTCCGAAAATATTTACAGGGGCTCACGCGAATCACCCTGGTGTCCTTTTTTATAGGGGCAAAGAGGTAACGATACAAGCTGAAGGACGTGTGCCAGTTCATGCAGACGGAGAACTCGTAGCGACAACGCCGATCCGTGTACAAATGATAGAAAAGTGTCTGACCATATGTGTGTAAAAAAAAAATAGACCTGCCATCCGCGTAGGGAGAGAACAGATCCAAACTCAAGTTTTCTACAGAGGGATGGAACCTTTTGCAAAGAGAAACGGTCAATCATATAGAACACTATCGAATCGACTTGGCGTAGAAGCCAGCGTTACGGCTTTTGCCAGTCCGGAAGCTATTATATCTGCCATGTTCATGACGATCGAGAGGCGGGTATTTTGAAGAACAAAATACTCCATGAATCCTCCAACGTTGACAATACCAGTAATGTGAAAGGAACCAACAGGAGGGAGCTCTTTTTTTACACCAGCTCCTGGTTTTAATGGACCGTTAATCACATTGATGTTTCCTACGTGGCTAAATTGTCCTAAACAGGCATCCACGGCTATAAGCGTAGATGTTGGATGGTTCTCGTGAATGAAGTCTAATTTTTCTTTTAGATTCATGGCGTGAACAGGGTCTTCCAGTGTTCCGTACACTTGCAAGGAACGAGGTGACAAAGCGATGAGCTTGGTTCCCACTAACGGGCCTAGCGCATCACCAGTAGAACGGTCTGTCCCAATACATACAATGACAATGTCGTCATCGAACCGATTTAAGCGAAAGCGCTGCGCAAGGTGACCGGCGAGATGCTCGTCTGCGTTTTCACTGCGGTATTCCACTTTAAAAGGTGGCAAAGAATAATCCTTGCGATTATCGGATGTACTCATGGATACCCCCACTCTTGCGGACTTGGCCAAAAAGTGCGTTGTTGAACAACCTGTAAAAGGTTATAAAAGAGTATTCACAGTATCGTACCGTTATGACATTTTTATACCTGCTAATGGGAAAGTTACGTAGGTTTTGAAAAATCAGCGAGGCTGGCAAGCATGTAAGCAACCGGGTAAAATAAGAGAAGCCCGTGGCATTTTGCTGATAAGATGAAGGGGGAGTGAAATGGGAGGAGAGACAGTACTGATCGCGTTTGATTCCACACAGCAAGCCTTGCGTGCAGAAATGCTGCTAGAGTACGAAGACATTGAGATCGATACAAGACCGACACCAAAAGAAATAACGGCTGGCTGTGCCCTTTCCATTGAGTTCCCACTGCCGGATTACTCACGAGCAAAAGAGATCATGGACGAACAACAAGTGGTAATACGAGGATACTTCCGTCAATTTTTTGGCCTATATCGGGAGGTCGACGAAAACGGGGAGCAAAAGGAGCGCGAGGAATGAATCAACCAAGTTTTTTTGAGAAAATTTATGCTCAAGTATACGCCTATGTCACGGATGCAGATATGTGGGTAAATATAGGGATGATTGTACTGAAGATCGCAGCGATCATCCTGTTATCGCGAGTCGTCGTTTCTGTTGTCCAATCAGGAGTCAATAAAGTATTCCAGCACCGCCATGGAAGCAAGATTCAAATGGATCAACGCCGAGTGGACACGATGCGGGTGCTCGTCAACAATATCGTTCAGTACAGCATTTACTTTTTGGCGATTCTCATGATCCTGCAGTTATTGGGCATCGATTTGCGACCTGTTTTGGTAAGTGCAGGGGTACTCGGTCTTGCAGTTGGTTTTGGTGCACAGAGTCTCGTACGTGATATTATTACGGGATTCTTCATTATCTTTGAGGACCAGTTTGCAGTCGGAGATGTCGTAACGATCAACAATTTGACAGGGACGGTACAGGAGATTGGTCTGCGCATTACAAAGGTGCGGAGCTGGACGGGTGAGGTACACATCTTTCCAAACGGCACGATTAATCAGGTGACCAATTTTTCTTTGCAAAATACGTTAGCTGTCGTAGACGTGTCTGTCGCGTATGAAGAAGATCTGAGCCAAGTTGAGGCTGTGCTCAAGGAAGTATTGGCATCGGCTCAAACGGAATTAACGGATATCGTGGCTGAACCACAGATTTTGGGTGTACATGCACTGGGACCTTCTGAAGTCATTATTCGGGTTACGGCAGAGTGCAAGCCGAACACACATCACGGGGTCAATCGAAATCTGCGTGCGAAGATCAGAACGGAATTAACCAATCGTGGTATTCAAATTCCGTATCCCAAAATAGTCGCGGTGTCTGGAAAGGGAACAGCGTAGAGAGGAGAAAGAGAAATGGAACGGAAGCAATTTGGGCTGGGGGATGTTGTACAGATGAAAAAGCCACATCCATGTGGCACGAATGCGTGGAAGGTCATACGCATGGGCATGGATGTGCGAATCAAATGTACGGGTTGTGATCATAGTGTGATGATTGGTCGACTAGAATTTGAACGCAAGCTGAAAAAGATATTGATTCGCGCGGAGGAAGAGCCGCAAGCATAGCTTATATTTCTTTGATCAACCCATCTGTCTTTTTCTACAATGCCTGTAAACGGTAAGGTACGCCAATACGTATCAGAAGGCGACCTTTGTCGTTGCAGACGGGAGGGATTCGATGAAAAAGATGGGTGTTAGGTGGTTGCAATGGGTATTGGTGCTAGCGCTATTCCTGGTTTCATCACAGGCAGCGTGGGCAAGGTCGGCTAACGATTGGGGAGTAAAAATATCACCAGCTGACAAATCGGCGGAGATTGACCCGGATCAAATCATTACACTGACATTTTCGGGGCCTGTTACGTTAAAAAATGGTCAAGAGCTCTCTGACAAGTCAGGTCTCTCGATGATTTCGCTCACAGATGCGAAGAAAAAGAAGGTTCCTTTTACGGCAAAATGGAACAAAACAAATGGGAGCATGACGATTGATCCGGTAGGAAATCTGGAAGCGGGAGCGTCGTATCGAGTAAGCTTGTTGGCAAAGAAAGTGAAGGATCAACGAGGTATTTTGAATCCGGAGCTGACCAGCACGTTTCATACGAAAAAACCTGTGGATAACATTTCTCCTCAAGCAGTCATACTGCCTGGTCACGGAGCCAAAAATGTAAAGCTCCAGGATAAAGTAACACTCCAGTTTTCCGAAGAGATTGCTTTGGTTGATGGAGGGATTCTCTCCAGCAAAACAGCCGCGCCGTTAGTACGTGTCACAGATGAAAAAGGTGCTTCTGTTCCACATACGATTACGTGGAACAAAAGCAAGCGGATGCTGTCCGTGAAGGCAAAAGGGAAATGGCAGCCGCATACGAGATACCAGGTGAGTTTCATTGCGGGTTTAGTAAAGGACACAGCAGGTAATCACAATCAAGCGCAGTGGATAACTTTTCAGACCGGGTCTAAATAATCCAACTATGTGGGTAAAAAAAAGGATGCAGCCAAAATAGGCGCATCCTTTTTCCTTTTGTACGATCAAATGTATCTCCCGGTGATGGCACTTAGGTTATGACTGATCATTATCCCTAGGCTGCATGGCCTGGCCTATGATCTATGTGGAATTGGAGAAGGTAAGGCTGCTGAGGATGCAAGGCTTACCTTCAGATAGGCTGGATGGCAGCGGAGTAGGTTAGTCGCAGTCGCAACCTACGATAACGAGAAGGATGAACAGAACCAAGATCAGCGCGAAGTCGTCGAAGCCGTTAAAGATACCCACTTGCTAACACCTCCTACCGTAGTTTCAATACTCATGCTATGTAGCAATCCACAACGAGGTATAGGCAGATGCCCTGGTTCCAAGGAAAATAAGTTATTCACAGCATATCCACAGAAAATGTGGACAACTTTTTACGGGAAGAAGGAGTGTCTTCGGAGGGTTTGGGGAAAAGAAAGTCGCAGCCAAATATTTATCCACAGACTTATCCACAAAAGGGGATTTTCTCTGGATAAATTGACGGTTGTTATTGAATATTTGAAATATTTTTATTAGTAAGAAGGAATTTGGCAGGTGAAAATATAATTACACTAACAAGAATTTGGCAAAGATAATAAAGAAGAAAAGGGGCGATTGAGATTTGAAGAAGCAAGTATTTGCATCAGTTACGGCTTTAGCCATTGCATTATCGACAGTATCCGTACCATTCATTCCGTACAGCACACAGGCGGTAGCTCTTGCTGCTGAGAAACCTTCTTATCAAACTCGCGCTGAGATTCCAGATGCCTACAAGTGGAAGCTGGATCATATTTATCCGACTGTTCAGGAATGGGAAAAGGATGTTGCTAAGGTTGAATCTTTAGCAAACGCTTTCACGAAGCATCAGGGTAAACTGGGTACATCATCTGCTGCGATGCTAGCGGCATTCGACGACTACGTGGCATTGATGCGCTTAAATGACAAGGCTTATGTGTACGCAAACATGTCTCTCGACGTAAACTCTGCCAATCCTGATCTGCAAAAGCTGGGAGACCGCGCTGAGAAAATGTACACGCTTGTCTCGGAAAAAACCTCGTGGGTACAACCTGAAATCGTCGCAATTCCCGATGACAAAATAAAAAGCATGCTAGCCGAAAAGGAGCTGGCACCTTACAAGCTGTTTATCGAAGACATGCTGAGAACGAAGCCGTATTCACTCTCCGCGGATATGGAGCAGCTCTTGGCGAAATCGTCTCCGTTAGGCGGTGCACCTACCAATATTTATGGAATGC
The DNA here is from genome assembly GCF_047229145.1 of Brevibacillus jepli. Taxonomy (NCBI): domain Bacteria; kingdom Bacillati; phylum Bacillota; class Bacilli; order Caryophanales; family Paenibacillaceae; genus Brevibacillus; species Brevibacillus jepli. The sequence goes on along the minus strand of NZ_JBFEFW010000047.1, from coordinate 9,132 downwards.
TGTCCAAAGACGTGAAGTTCCCGAAAATCAAAGATGAAACAGGCAAGGAAGTCCAGTTGAATCGTGCCAATTTCATTTCTTATCTAGAGAGCAAGAATCAAAATGTGCGCAGAGAAGCGTTCAAGGCGTACTATAGCGCATTGATCAATTTCCAAGACTCGTTTGCATCAACGTTGGCTGCCAAAGTGAAGGGCGATAACTTTTACGCGGCTGTACGTAATTACGATTCAGCGCTGGAAGCAAGCCTGACACCGAACAACGTACCGACGAAGGTGTATGATGAGCTGATTGACACGGTGAATGACAATCTGCCATTGCTGCATCGCTACATTTCCTTGAAAAAGAAAATGCTAGGCGTGAAGGAATTGCACATGTACGACATTTACGTGCCGATCGTTCCTTCTGATGACAAATATATTTCCTTCGACGAAGGAAAGAAAATCGTCGTTGATGGGTTGCAGGCAATGGGTGATGACTATGTGAAGGCGATGTCGGAAGGTCTGGATGGCGGCTGGGTAGATGTATATTCGACCGATGACAAGCGCACGGGTGCTTACCAATGGGGTGCATACGATACACATCCTTATGTACTGTTGAATCACCAAGGAACACTCGATGATGTGTATACGATCGCCCATGAGATGGGACACGCTATGCAATCGTATTACACAAACAAAAACCAGCCTTACATTTCGTCCAACTATCCAATCTTCACAGCAGAAGTGGCTTCTACCATGAATGAAACATTGCTGTTCAAGAGCATGTACGCGAAGGCGAAGACGAAAGAAGAGAAGATGTATCTCTTGAATCACTATCTGGAAAACTTCCGTTCCACGCTGTTCCGTCAGACGCAGTTCGCGGAGTTTGAGAGAGCGATTCACGAGAAGGAGCAAGCTGGGGAATCCCTCAATGCGGAAGCGATTAAGAAGATTTACCTCGACATTAACAAAAAGTACTACGGAAAAGACATGGTTTCCGATGAGGAAATCGGTATGGAATGGGCACGTGTGAGCCATTTCTACAACTATAAATACTACGTCTATCAATACTCCACGAGCTTTGCCGCTGCGCAAGCATTGGCGAAGCAAATCATGGATGAAGGCCAGCCAGCAGTGGATCGGATCCGCAAAAACTTCCTCGAAGCGGGTAACTCTGCTCCTCCTATCGAGGTGTTAAAAGCAGCAGGTGTGGACATGTCCACGTCCCAGCCAATCGAGCAAGCGATGGAGATTTTTGAAGAGACATTGAATGAGCTGGAGAAGCTGGTTAACGAGAAGTAAAGAAACGAATAGAAGCAAAATAGGCTCCCTTCCATTAAGGATAGGGGGCCTGTTAGTTTTTACATACCGATCAATAGGCAATACCGACACGCGCACGCACATATTCCGAAGTAGAAAGCTGCTGATACGTAAAAGCTGCCGTATCAGGCACGGAAATTTGCATACCATCTACAGGCAACAGGTGGGCTTCGACCCGGTACGTGCCTGTATACTCGCCATCGGGCAAATACGTTGGGCAAACAATGGTCCAATCCAGCCCAGAATGCTCCAAGAGCGTATATGCCTTGTGGTGTTCTTCGGCAGCACGCGTCAATTTTTGTCTGGACTCACTGGATTGATAGCGGAGCAGGTCAGGAGACACTCTGCTTTGCAGGATGCCAGCAGTGCCCACCGTAATAATTCGTGAAACGCCTTCTTGCTTCATCGCTTCAATTATATAGGGAGTTCCCTCAGATAGCGTCGTCGCTTTATCTGTACCAAGCGCGCTAATGACCGAGTCAACTCCACGCATGGCTGATGCTACATCCATTTGATCGAGAACGTTTCCGGTCAGGACGCGCAGATTTTCAGCAGATCGATCACGTAGTTTGTCTGCTGAGCGAACGAGAACGATTATTTCATGGCCATCTTTTAACGCATGGTCGAGTATGTGGCTCCCTACGCGACCAGTGGCCCCGAGAAGTAAGAGCTTCATCTTTGCAGTCACCTCGTTACCTTTCTTTTACCGAAGCAAACAGATTCTGTTTGTCTAGTCTAGCATTTCTTTTTTTGTCCCACCAGCTGAAGCTATGATGAGCACAGAAGGAGTCAAGGAAATAAAGCTTCCACAAGGAGAATTGTAATCTGAAAACCAGTGTATATAGATGGGTGCATCATGCCAAGTAATCACGATATCAGAAGCATTAGAAATGTCTACATGATGAATTTTGACGAATCGCATTTTTTGATTTTAAGCGATCGAGGGACAATACATCATCAATTAAGCTCTTTGCTTTCTTCTGCACAATAATTCCACTGTTTGCATTCTCCATTTTCTTTAGCTGCTCGAGCAATAGTTGTCTATCTTTCTCAATTCGCTCCCTTGCTTTTTTAAGATCGTGTGCAGTAATCAGTTCATCCTCGTACGCCTCAATCTGTCTTTGTGCCTTTAAATCCAATTTTCGAAGACGAGCATGAATTGAATCTTTATCAGTACGCTTTTCGGAGTGTGTTTTAACAGCAGATATTTCTAAATCGCTGGCATCAGCTGTTGTGATCTTCTTAATTTCGTTGATGATTGTAGATTCTAAATCATCACGGTGAAGATGATGGAAGAAGCAACCACCTTTTTTCATGTATGTATTACATACATAACGAAAGTAATAGTAAATGTAGCTTTTACCTCTCTGCTGGCGATACTTTTCGTGATTGAAAAATCTTTTGAATGGCATAAATTGTATGGTGAGAGTATATAATGTTACATTTATTTACAAAACTTTACATTACAGGAATATTGAGTGAGCAAATTTGGTTGTTTGGTAAAATGGAAACAGTGATCGGGACGTGCCAGTGTGAATATGGCACGTCTATTTTTTTATCTGAAATACGAACGTATGATCTTGCTGATGAGGAGGCATTTTGTGATCAAACTTACAGACGTAGCTAATCAGAAGTTGCTGGATGCATTTCTAGCTCAAGTAGACAATCAACAACTATACCAACGAGTGCTTGCTTCGCCGGACGATACGCAAGGCATCGATGAACTACACCGTAGATTTCAGGAATTTTATGCCGAGCTTCGATTGACCAAGTATATTTCCTCTATCATTCACTATACAGCTATCGAATTGGCTGTGCGGAACAGGAAGCTAGGGAACGTATGTAAACCGATGGATGATATGGAAAAAGTAGCAGATGGAGTGATGAGTACAGTAAACGACAGTGATCAGGATGATATGGGAGAGTGGAAAGATGTTTTATCGGACAAACGTGTGCTGGATGCCATTCACCAGCTTACAGAAAAAGAACAAAAAGTCATCACTCTGCTTTATTTGAAAAATCTCCGAGAATCGGGAGCAGCGAATCTGCTGGGTATTAGCCAGCAGGCCGTTTCTAAGGCAAAGAAAAGAGCATTAGAAAAGCTCAGAGATCAATTGGCATTGGAAGGATAGTATGACTTTGGTAACCCTTGTTAAACGAGCACAAAACAACGAAGCGTACGCTGTGCATGAAATTGTTCGAATGTTCGAACCAAAAATAAAGAGGACTCTGAGATTGGTAAATAGAGAGGAAAAGGAAGATATCCGGCAAGAAATATCATTGAAAATTATTGAAGCCGTATTGAAGTATAACTTTAGAAAAGCACCACGATTGGATTTTATAAAACTACTACATGAAAAGAAGAGGCTTCCAGGGTAGGAATGCCTCTTTCATTGTCATTTAGCCACAGTGATTTTAACTTCTTTGGTTTTACTTTCACTTTCTTCCTGATTCCATTGTTCCAGAGTTTCAAACGAATAATCTTGAATATCAGGAATGGTGAACTTTAGCGTAGTATCATTTTCCCATTGCAGATCGTGAATCGGTACGGTGAAATTTCCGTTAATCAGCTTGTTGATTATTTCGCTATTATTTTGAAGCTCCGCGTTCTTAAATTCGACAGTGTCAATTATCACTAAACTACTTCTGCTTACAGTTGATCCTTCATTTTCTCCCAATTTTATAGCTAAATATTTGTTATCGACTGTAATTAGTGCCTCCTGAAAAAAGCTTGATTCTGGGAGGGGAATAGATGTGACCTGATCATTTTTATATTTCACAAAAACATTGTTACATAACTTTATTCCACAACCGTAGCCTATGACCGCATAAGTTGCATTGGGGTTAGGAAGTGGATTAACGACCATGCGATCTATTTCAGTTTTTCGTTCAGATGAATTGGAAGGGTAATCTTCTAAATATGTATGTATAGTAGGAATTTGTTCGATTGGAATGGCGATTGTCATATTTTCGTTTGAAATAATCAGTTCCTCACGATTTTGACTTTGGTTACCGTCTGAGTCTTCGGAATTAACATTTACCTGTTTAATGGAAGAGCAACCGATTAAACTGAATCCCAAAATAGCTATTAAACCGCAGGATAAAATTTTTTTCATTTTAATCATCTCCTTGGTTGTAAAAGACTCAAAAAATTCCTCTTTATATTATTGAATACACATTAAAGGAGGAATTAGCATGGCGATTTCTAAATCTGTGAAATTAAATCTTCTTGAAAGCACCGGTTTTTTTGAGGGTAATGATGGTTACTCAAGCGTTTCTGGAAATTTTGATGATCAAGGCATTTCTTTCGGGATCATCCAATTTAACTTTGGACAAGGTACGTTAGCTCCATTACTTAAAGATTACATCAATAAAAACGAAGCAGATTTTAAAGACATTTTTGGTAGCAGTAAAGCAGCTACACTGAAAAAAGTTGTTTTTGATTATTCGAAATCAAAGCAAATCACCTGGGGAGATAGTATCAGTACTAAGAGTGGAGCTGATATCGTTACTGAGTGGAAAAAACCATTTCAAAAATTGGGCGAAGAAGCAAGCATGCAAGAACTGCAGTTAAAGCATGCGGAACAATACTTCGATCGGGCTGAATCATTGGCTGAACAATTTGGCATCATTAGCACACAAGGATTAGCATTTCTTTTTGATCATGCAGTACAATCTTGGCGTTTCAATGGTTCTCACTCAAAAATCGCACGAGAGATTGATGACTTGGAACGTGAATATCGAAGCAATGGTAACGGAGACCGATTGCCTGATGAAGACCGTCTATGTGTTCTTCTTGATTATGTCAGATCAGGTGATGAGAAAGACCGTCGACGAGCTATTAAAAACGGAAGAGGCAAAGTGCATGGTAAACAGTATGACGTGGATGATTATGGGCTCTCGTATGACGATGAATTCTAAAAAACCAGGGGATACTCCCTGGTTTTTTTCATACAAAAGATAGACGTAGCTAAGATGGGATATGTTACATGTTAACATTTTGGAATTACTTACGGATCGATGTACCTCCTGACTATTAGGAATGTTTAATATCGAACGCAGGGCGAACATATAATCAAGACATGGCGAGTTTACTGGAAAAATATAGACATTAAGTGAAGTGGTGATTAATATTGGGGGTTGAGGCGTGCCAGTGTGAATCTGGTACGTCTATTTTTTTGTTTGAAAAACGAACGTACGCTCTTGTTTGACATTAATTAAGTGGAAAGCAGGTGAGTGATTGACGAAAGAGGAGTGTAGACAAATACCGCGGCGTATAGCTTGGAACCTGAACAATCGAGAGAGAAAGAGGCTGCGTAATGAATGCCCGATCCTGGACGACTTTGGCAGGCAGCAGAGTACGATCGGAAGCGACGATAACCTTTTTGTTGAAGAGCTATTACTGCAACTCCCTAATGAAAAGGAAAGGCACGTCATTCGCAAGATCGTATTGGAAGGCTTCACAGCAAGAGAAGTCGGAGAAGACCTACACATGGGAGAAAGAGGAGTGAATCAATGCAAAAATCGGAGCCTGAAGAAACTGCACAATTATCTAACCACGCATTCAGTCTAATAGCTGAGCAAGCAAAAAATGGTGATAACGAGGCGCTACTCAAAGTCTTGGAGGAAATGCAACCTGAAATTGACTCCCTAGCTGGTTTTCTCAAGCTACGAAAGAAGAGGGAATTCAAGAAATTACGACGCAGTTTATTGAGAAAATCAGGGGTTGAAAATCTTTTTTAAAATTTTTTAGAAAAGCTGTTCCGTTTTGTCCCTGTTTTTTACCTAGATAGGTGAAAGCGACGATGACCGGTCAAAAACTGTTGCTTATATTCTTCATTTTGTATTTGCCATCTTTAAAATAATATTCAATCGTTATATACTCAATATATTTCAAATAATCACCTTCCACACCAACAGTGGCCGTTATTGTATTATCTGAGATCCCATAGTAAATGAAATTTTCATAACTGATTTCAGAAATTTTATCGGGAAGAAGTTTGGACTCTTTAAAAGGGATATTCTCTAACTTGATATTTGAAATCGTTTCACCTATTTTTATTTCCACTTCAGTATCAGATATTATTTTAGTTGTAACATGGTTTTTTATTATATCTAAAGGATTTTCTATAGGATACTCAGTAAAGTTCTCAGGATTTACAATATGAATGGTTTCGCTAGAAAAACCTGTCCCATGACCTTTACTTAAAAGAATAGCCAATTCTTTTTTTTGATCATTATTTAAATCTAAATAAAACAATTCGGGTAAATCTGTAATCATTGCAATGGTTTCCCAATCAAAAACTTTTTTAACCCCATTGATGCTTACAATTAAATCCTTATACATGTTTGTATCTTTATCATTATTTAAAGCATATAAGTAAATTTCTTCTTCTGGAATGGAAGCAATCATTTTGATATCAGAGTTAATATCAACTACCTTTTTGTTATTATCCCAACTTACTTTAGAACCTAAAGAGTCCGCAATTAACTTTACTGGCACATAGACACGCCCATTAATGAATTGGGGATCCCAACCAGTCTTTTGTTCACCATTAAGATAAATAGATATTTTTTGTTGTACGGCATAACTATCATTAATCCAAAAACCAAAGAAAATTATTGGCAAAAGCGATAAAGTAATAAAAAACCTGATCTTTTTAGGTAACATTTTACTCCTCCTCATTTCTCTGCTCGACTCCCCATTGAACATGGTACGTAGCATTAGTCCAATCTAGTTGCCCTCCGCTCTCTGTTAAAGGTGCATTTAATTTATTGTACCTCGTATCAACATCAGGAATCCACTTACTGTTAATAAAGGTATTTACTACCTATATCTATCGACTCATGATAATGAAAAAAAGGAAATGCTCAAACAAATTGACTTGTATGCGTAACCTAAATGGATTAACCAATTACGAGGAATCTTGCTAAGTATGTAGAACTCCAAACTAAAGCGCAGTAAGCTTAAATGACCGAAGAGCGTGTGATAACTTATTTAACCCGACTTTATTTTAGGAGACGGGACGTTTACTATATTAATTCATATCATTGCTTCCAAGTTAATGGCTGATTGGACGTAATGACAGAATGTGATAGACTATTTGAGTTGGATATTAAATGAACGAGGTGTATATAGATGGGTGCTTCTTGCGGGATTGTCGGTCTTCCAAACGTAGGGAAATCGACATTGTTTAATGCCATTACACAAGCTGGCGCTGAATCGGCGAACTATCCGTTCTGTACGATTGACCCGAACGTAGGTATTGTGGAGGTGCCAGACGAGCGTCTGGAAAAGCTGACACAGATCGTCGTTCCTAATAAGGTAGTACCGACAGCATTTGAATTCGTGGACATTGCAGGCTTGGTAAAAGGCGCGAGCAGAGGCGAAGGCCTTGGCAACCAGTTTCTTGGACACATCCGTGAAGTGGACGCGATTGCGCATGTGGTGCGCTGCTTTGAAGATGAGAACATCACACACGTAGCAGGCCGTGTCGATCCTTTGAGCGATATCGAGACAATCAACCTGGAGCTGATTTTTGCTGACCTGGATTCTGTTGATCGTCGTATCGATCGCATTGCACGCAAAGTAAAATCCGGCGACAAGGAATCCAAGCAAGAGCTGGACGTGCTGGAGAAATTGAAGGCAGCATTTGAAGAGGGTCAATCTGCTCGCAGTGTTGAACTCGATGACGAAGAGCGCAAATGGATTCGCGATTTGCATCTTCTGACAATCAAGCCAATGCTGTACGTGTGCAACGTAGCAGAAGACGGTATTAACGATGCAGACAGCAACCCGCATGTGCAGACAGTTCGTGAGCATGCAGCGAGTGAGGGTGCAGAAGTGGTTGTGATCAGCGCCAAGGTTGAAGCAGAAATCGCTGAGCTCGAAGGCGAAGACAAAGAAATGTTCCTGGAAGAGCTAGGTCTTTCTGAGTCTGGTCTCGATCGCTTGATTCGTGCTGCTTACAAACTGTTGGGATTAGTAACGTATTTTACTGCAGGTGTACAAGAAGTTCGCGCTTGGACCATCCGTCAGGGTACAAAGGCTCCAGGAGCGGCAGGCGTGATTCATACCGATTTCGAGCGTGGATTCATTCGTGCAGAAGTGATTGCTTATGATCATTTGGTAGATGCTGGTTCCGTTGCGGTAGCCAGAGAACGTGGGAAGTACCGTCTTGAAGGGAAAGAGTACGTAGTGGCAGATGGAGATGTTATGCATTTCCGCTTCAATGTTTAATACGAATTTCTTGATTCCAAATAGGCGGTTTGCTATAATACGATAATGCGAGTATTTATGGAGTGCATGATTTGTGCGTTTCGTTTTAGCACTCGCTCCTTGCCCGAACAGGGCCGCTAAAGTCCATAAGGAGGTGAAAAGGTATGCGCCAATACGAAGTAATGTATGTATTGCGTCCAGACCTTGAAGAAGAGAAAGTAAAATCCAATGTAGCTCGTTACAGCGATGTTGTAACTAACTATGGTGGCGAAATCTCTAAGCTTCAAGAAATGGGTAAACGTCGTCTTGCGTACGAGATCAACAAGTTCCGTGAAGGTTACTACGTTTTGATGAACTTCAAAGCGAACTCCGATGCTGTTGCGGAAGCTGAGCGTCTGATGAAAATCAATGACGACGTAATCCGCTTTATGTTTGTTCGTGATGAGAAGTAATCATTGTCGCGATCAGAGGGGGAACCAAGATGAATAAAGTCATTCTCATCGGCAACCTGACGAAAGATCCTGAACTTCGCTACACGCGTGCGCCACGTTTCGCCTAACCTACAACTGTAGGGAAAAGCGACGGACTTTGACGGTATCTAGGTGCACCCTAATA
>NZ_JBFEFW010000046.1:0-28899 GCF_047229145.1 Brevibacillus jepli | reverse complement strand
AGCTTTAAGATGTCAAAGTTAAAAAACAGAGAATGAGCGAGAAAACAGGAGAAAACATTACTTTATAGTGGGAGGATGTAATTATGAACATGATGGATGCTAACGAAATTATCGCGTTTATTCAAAAAAGCGAAAAGAAAACGCCTGTGAAGGTATATGTAAAAGGGAATCTGGATGGAATCGACTTCGGGGCGAGCTCCAAAGCTTTCATTACAGGTCCTACCGGTGTTGTTTTTGGCGAGTGGAAAGAGATTGAGCCAGTTCTTGCTGCGAACGCTGACAAAATTGAAGATTATGTTGTGGAAAGCGATCGCCGCAACTCCGCCATTCCGTTGCTGGATACAAAAGGAATTCAAGCGCGTATTGAGCCAGGAGCGATTATCCGCGACCAAGTAACAATCGGAAACAACGCAGTCATCATGATGGGCGCATCGATTAATATCGGTGCAGTCATTGGTGAAGGTACGATGATCGACATGAACGTTGTCGTTGGTGGACGTGGAACAATCGGGAAAAACTGCCACATCGGAGCTGGATCGGTTATTGCGGGTGTAATCGAGCCACCTTCCGCACAGCCGGTTGTTGTAGAGGATGATGTCGTAATCGGCGCTAATGCCGTTATTCTGGAAGGCGTACGCGTAGGAAAAGGTGCGGTAGTTGCTGCGGGTGCAGTCGTGATTGAAGATGTACCTCCATACGTGGTAGTTGCGGGAACACCTGCACGTGTGATCAAGCAAATCGACGAAAAAACTCGTTCCAAGACTGAGATCAAGCAGGAGCTACGTCAGCTGTAAGGGAGAGAGTGCACATGGACTGGCGTTCGCTCGATGAACAATATATCGTCTCCACATACAAAAGGCTTCCGATTGCGATAGACAAAGGCGAAGGAAATTATTTGTTCGACACGAACGGGAAGAGCTATCTGGACTTGTTTACGGGTCTTGCCGTTAACGTTCTGGGTCATTCTCACCCGCGTATTGTACAAGCTCTGCGCGAGCAGGGAGAGCGTTTTTTGCACATCTCCAACGTGTTTTTAAATAAGCCGGCTATTCGTTTGGCTGAGCGTCTGGTTGCGAACAGCATCAGCGGTAAGGTGTTTTTCACCAACTCTGGTGCAGAGGCGACAGAGTCTGCAATCAAGCTGATTCACAAATGGACGAAAAACGAGGGAGCAGGTCGTGAGGGCATTGTTGTCTTGCGGAACAGCTTTCATGGGCGAACGCTTGGAGCGGTACGTTTAACGAGACAAGCTCACGTCTATCAGGACTTTCCGCAGCCGCCTTTTCCTGTTTATGAGCTGGATGCAGAGGATACTGACGGATTGCGAGCGATATGCCAAGAAGCAAAGCCGGCTGCTGTGCTTATGGAACCAGTCTTGGGCTCCGGGGGAGTCGTACCGCTATCAGAAGCGTTCCTGCGTGATGTAGCAGCGATTTGTGAACAAGAAAGCATGCTGTTTATCATGGATGAAATCCAGACGGGAATGGGGCGTACTGGTAAGCTGTTTGCGTATGAGCATGCAGGCGTGACACCGGATCTCATCCTCTTTGCCAAAGGCATAGGGGGAGGGCTTCCGCTTGGTGGTGTCATTGCTGGTCCGAAGCTAATGAACCAGTTCAAACCGGGAGATCACGGAACGACGTTCGCACCTTCACCACTTTCCGCTGCTTTGGGGAATGTCGTGTTAGACGAATTGCTTGATCCAGCCTTCACAGCTCACGTAGAAGAAGTGATTACGTACCTTTGGTCAGGCCTGGAAGCATTGCGCACTCGCCTGCCAGAGCAGCTTCAATCCCTTCGCGGGAAAGGCATGATGGTTGGGATTCCGCTTTCTTCCACTCCGGAAGAAGTAAGCCAATTGCAGCAGGCGTTGCTTGACGAGGGAATTCTCATTGACGTGACGCAGAAGACAATTGTGCGCCTGCTCCCACCTCTGACATTGACCAAAGCCGACGTGGACCGTTTCCTTACCGTGTTTGAGGAGCAATTAACTGCACGTACGGGTACAAAAAAGGAGGCGTAGGCCATGACGACTTCCTTGTTCACACAAATTCGGCGGGACCTGCACCAAATACCGGAGCCTGGCTTTGCAGAGGTGAAGACGCAACAATACTTGCTCGATTATTTGAAAAAGCTCCCGCAAGAGCGGATCGAGATCAAGACGTGGCGGACAGGCATCCTGGTCAAGCTGGCAGGTACCGAGCCAAAACGAATGATTGCCTGGCGGACTGATATGGATGGGCTGCCGATCGTAGAAGAGACGTCCTATCCGTTTCGTTCGCTTCATGAAGGATACATGCATGCGTGTGGTCATGACATGCATATGGCGATTGCGCTAGGTCTCTTGACGCATTTTACCGAGCAACCCATAGCAGATGATTTGTTGTTTCTCTTCCAGCCAGCTGAAGAAGGTCCAGGCGGGGCAGAGCCAATGATGGAAAGTGCAGAATTTGCAGAGTGGCGACCTGACTGCATTTTTGCCCTGCATATCGCGCCGGAGTATCCAGTTGGACATATTGCAACGAAGCCTGGAATCTTGTTTGCCAACACTTCTGAGCTGTACATTGATTTGGTGGGTAAAGGGGGGCATGCAGCCTTCCCGCACAAGGCCAACGACATGGTGGTAGCAGGAAGCCATTTGGTGACTCAGCTCCAATCGATTATTGCGCGCAATATCGATCCACTGGATTCAGCAGTCGTAACGATTGGCAAGCTCGAGAGCGGGACGAAGCAGAATATCATTGCTGAGAAGTCCAGGCTTGAAGGAACCATCCGCACTTTTTCTATGGAATCGATGGCACTTGTCAAGAGCCGCATCGAATCGCTCGTAAAGGGTGTAGAAGTGGGCTTCGATTGCCAGGCTACCATAGACTATGGTGTAGGCTACTGTCAGGTTTACAACCAAGAGCAGCTGACGGCTGATTTCATGCAATGGGTACAGGAGCAATGCGATGATGTGACGCTCATCACCTGTAAGGAAGCGATGACTGGAGAAGACTTTGGATACTTCTTAAAAGAAATTCCGGGCCTTTTGTTTTGGTTGGGGGTGCAAACGCCGTACGGCTTGCATCATTCCAAAATAGAGCCGAATGAAGACGCAATCGAGGTTGCCATTCGACTGGTGTCCCGGTATTTTACATGGCTTTCGCAACAGGAGTAGAAGTTATTAGGAGGAAAAAAGTGGCTGAATAGCCGCTTTTTTTTCGTGTCTTGCCGATATATCTTTCGTCAAGAGTATGAAGTGGTTATTAACATCTCTGTGCATAAGTCTTTCTTCCTAAGCTGTTTGTGCTTGTGGATAATGTGGATATTGTTGAAAAAACTTATCACGGCAGCACAACTATTTCCTTTTCCAAACGTATAAACTAGAGAGAAGAAATTCCGGAAAAACAAGCGCTGCCGCGCACACATACAGGAGGATTATTGACATGAAAAAAGCATGGTTATCGGCCTTGTTGGCGTTGACTGTAGCAGCAGGAGTGGGGAGCACTGCCGCTTTGGGAGAGGGTGCGATGCGCGTATTTTTCGGCGCTGAAACGGTAGCGAGTGAAATGCCAGCATCCAAGGCTGAATCCGTAGGCTCGATAGTGAACAAGCTCGGGGGCTTTACCGATTATGATCAGCAATCTGGCAAGCTGCAAGTGATTAAGCCAAATGTGAATATTATCGTGGTCGAAGGGATTCAGCAGACCCGCAATAAAAATGTCGTTTTCAGCAATCCGGTCAAAGGATACAGTGATAAAAATGTACCTCGTACGTTTAACGTGTTCGTCGAAGTAGATGAGGCGCCAGTAGCCAAAGATTTGCGCATGCAACTCGTGTTGATCGGACCGGACGGCAAAGAAGTGTCTAAAGGGAAAGAATGGAAATACTCTACGCAAAATGCAAACAGCTTCTATTTTTCTGAGCCTTTTGTATCGACAAAATTAGAAGCATACGGCACTTATAAAGTACAAGTTCAAATGAAATCCGAAAAATTCACTTCTTATGTAACCGTAGGCGAAAATACTTTTACAGTTGGGCGCTAAAAATTATGGCTTGGATGCGTTTCCAGTTTGCATGTCCCCGTGCTATAATAGATGGAAAAGCCAATATACTTGGTGATGGCAAGTACATGAAAGAAAGGAACGATGGGAGCGAATGGAGACAAATCCCCCGCGATCGTCCACGGATGTAGAAGGCCCGAGTATACGCATTGCCTGGAAAGATGAGCAATCCATTCAGGCAGAGTGGAGCATGACGAAGGAGTTCGAGCTAGAAATAGAGCGAAAGTTTGCGATTCCTTTTGCTGAACTGCCTTTTGTCCTACGCCTTTTTGATGTGACGTACCGCAAAGAGATCCGAAATGATGGCACAGACCTTTACACTGATTTTGATATCAACCATCGCTCTTCCGAATGGATTTTATACGGAGTGACGCAAGGATTGGAATATTGCGTCGATCTAGGAATTCGGATGGTGGACGGAAGGTTTTACTCGCTATCCAGGTCTCAAATGATTTGATCAACGTGCTCAAGCAAGGTACGACTGAAGTATCTGCATTTTAATACGAAACAGCCCCATTTTTCACAAGTGCTTCTTGTGGGAATGGGGCTTTTGTTTATTCACTCAGGCTCTAGGTGTCTCATATTGTGACTGCCTTATGGTTTTCGAGGCTGGAAGTATTGAATGCGCTTGTTAAAAAGGTGAAGCTCGGCTTTATAGTCACGTGCCAAGTATCGACAGTACTCATTTGCCTTGTTTTTATCACCGTGGGTGGCTGATTCAGGAAGGGACACTTGTATGTAGTGTTTTTCTGAGCCATCTTCCTTTTTACTGCCGACACCTACAACAATGGCTTTGTACAGGTTCGGGTCTTTTCCTTTGAGGAGGAACCAAGAGTCCCGTCCTTCTGGGCGTTCTTCTAGGGAGTAAGGAAAAGCAGCATCCGCATAGGACCAACCCAACTGCTTCCCTGTTTTTGAGGTCATGTCAACGTATCGCGTAAATTTGGCTTTTACGTCGTCAATACTAACAGATGCTGCGGTAGAACCATCAACGAAATAGATGTAGGCCGATTGAAGTTTCACGTTTGCATTCACTCCTAGTACCGGTATTCTGTGCGTTTAGTGTAGCATTGTCTTCCACTCTTTGGCAATGAGGCAGTTGGTAACCGAAAACAATTGCGTGTTTTTTCTGAAAAGTGTAAAATATATATCATATTTATATAGCTATTAGATGAACGATAAAGGATCATGGAGGAATATAAGCATGCAGGAGGCCTCAATTAGACACGTATTCGAAGCTTTAAACACCATGCGCGCCATCGATGTGGTGAACAAAGAAGACTGGGAGCGGGCAGCGAAGGAAGCCGAATTGGATTCCTCCGTACAGTTAAACATTCTCTGGATCATCTACTGTTATGAAGGTGTACGCGTCACGCAAATTGCAGATTGGACCTTCTGGCATCCCTCATCTATTGTTATTCATATCAAAAAATTAATGGAGAAAGGCATGGTGACGATTGAAAAATCAGAGTTGGATGGACGTGTCGTTCACGTATACCCGACTCAAAAAGGAAAAGAAGTATTGGAAGCAAGTCGAAGAAATGTACCAGATATTTTTAGATTGACGTATGCATTGGAGAAAATGGAGGAACGATACAGTACAGCAGTAGTTGAACTGTTCTTCGAATGTCTTTCCTTTGTTGCGCAATCGTTACATGGTGCGGAAAAAGTGAGATGGATTCAAGAAGGAGAAGACAGGGTAATTAATTCGTCAGGTCTGATGAATGAAGCTGTTTGGGTGGCGAAAACATGATTTTTCGCTTATACTATTGAATAATCCGAATATTTCACGAAAATTCGGAGGCCCAAAATACTGTTGAGGAGGGATTGCTGATGGAGCACTACGACCACTTATACGACGTTTCGGAGAACGCTAATGTACGTTTCCTAGGGTTTATTTCAGAGGGAACACGTTACGACTTTGGCATGGTATTCACACACAAGTTTTATGGGAAGCCGTTGGTGATCTGTATGCAAACAGGGCAATCGACTCTTCTCAGTTCAGAAGATGCGGTGAATCCAGGATATCTGCAAAAAATATTCCGACTGGATTCTGAAAACGAGGCAGTCGCGCTCGCTGAGTTTTTCCAGGAGCATTTGCCGTCCATTCCATTTGAAGAAAATCAGTATTAGGTGGCGAGCAGAAGTTTATCTTCTGCTCGTTTTGTTTGTATAATCGGAAGAAATAGCAGTAGGAGGAACAAGGAGGATGGGTGTGCATAAATGGTCAGCAAATACCTCTCGGGGAGCGATTGTCCTTGTACATGGGACAGGAGAGCATCATGGGCGTTATCAGCATGTGGCTGCTTATTTCAATCAGGCTGGATGGGACGTATATGCGGAAGATTTGCCGGGTTGGGGACGTTCTTCAGGGAGACGAGGTCATATACAATCATTTGAAGACTACTTGTCCAGTGTACGGGAGTGGACGAGTACGGCTCTTGCTGATGCGGCAGGAGAGAAACCGGTATTTTTAATGGGGCATAGTCTAGGTGGACTCATCGCGACTCGTTTTATCCAGACGGATGAACGGAGTAAAGAGCTGGCCGGGTTGATTCTCACATCCCCCTGCTTGAAATTACAGCTATCGGTACCGGCGTGGAAGGCGCAATTGGCACAGGTTCTCGATCGCATATGGCCAACTCTTGTCATGCCAAATGGAATAACCCCCGAGATGGTATCGCGGGATAAAGCTGTTCAGGCAGCCTATCAAAACGATCCGCTCAATTATTCCAAGGTGAGCGTCAGATGGTTTACCGAATTGAACCGGTCCATGGAAAAGGCGTGGGAGGAGAGAAAGCGAATCAAGCTGCCTGTTCTTGTTTTACAGGCTGGAGCTGATACATTGATTGATGCGGAAGCAATAGAGCAGTTTACAGCAGGTCTTCCTGACAGACAAACGTTTCAACGATTCGCAGGCCTGCGGCACGAAATTTTGAATGAACCAGAAAAGGAAGAGGTCTTGCAAAAAATCGAAAACTGGATGGATGAGAATATTTCGACTTAATGTGACATACTAATTATCGTCGAATGCATCTTGACTCCGAATGGTGTGGCATATTAATATGAATGTAACATAACATTTGTAGTAATATGTGATCAATTAATGCGGAGGGGACATAGATGGGAACTATCGTATGTCAGACTTGCGGAACCATCATCGAGCATTTTGAATGTAATTCAGTGAAAACGCTTTATGCTGTGTGCAACTGTGACTGTCGTCCTGGTGAAAGACAGGAAAAAGAATAACAATAGCTAACAGGCCTATGTCGAGGCCTGTTTTTTTTGACAACCTTTTCCGGATGGAGGATAATGGAGAAGTGAAAATCGTTGCAAAAGGAGGAATTGTTTCATGAAGCGAAAACCGATGCAGGGAATGCTGGCCGCTGCTCTTTTGGTCACATCTCTGTGGAGCGGGACACCGGTATATGCTTCCAGTATTGGCGAGGAAGAAAAAATAGACGGTAGTCAGCCATCAATATCCTCAGCAGGATATGATATAGCAAAAAAATATGCCGTTTGGATGGTTGAAGGCGAAAATGCAATAACACTCTACAACCTCGATAAAGGTACCCAGATTGAAATTGGTGACAAGAAATCTGAGAAGACGAATCCAAAGGTCGATGGAAATTACGTCGTATGGATTGATTCTCGCGATGGCGGTTCAGATATCTATTTGTACGATATTGAGAAAGAGAAAGAATCCCGTTTGACAAGCGGTTCTGCTTCTGTTGAAGGGCTAGAAATAGCAGATAAAAGGGTTGTATGGACTGACAACGGCGATGTTTATCTGCACGATATTTCTACGGGAGATACAGAGATCGTATCGGCGAGTGGAAAAGCAAGCAACCCAGTGGTAAGTAATGGGTATGTCGCTTGGGAAGACGATCGCGATGGCAACGACGACATTTACTACTACGACATCAAAGCAAAGCAGGAAAAGGCTGCCGTCACCGACAAGGGGGATCAAGGTCGCCCGAGCATTTTCTCCAATCAAATTGTATACGAGCATAAGTCTTCAGGGGACCTATACTCCTACTCAATCAGCAATGGTAGAACGAAGCGGTTGACTGACGATTCAAACGAGCAGTCGCACGTCCATTTGTACCAAGAGGACTATGTGTACGATGACGATGGTGACCTGCGATATCGTGAGCTTGGTAAAACGTCTAGTAAAAAAATCGCGAGTAACCTTTACGGTGAAACAGGACCGAAAATTTATGGCGATTACATCTTGTTTGCGAAAAAAGACAGCAAGAAAAAGCTCCAACTCCACCTGTATGATCTGGACGAAAAAGAATTAGTTCCGATTGGTAGTTCCGGAGGTAAACCAAAGGACCCAAGCGGTCACGATCGTTACATAGCTTACGTAACAGAGTCGAAGAAAAATGATACGATCGTACTCTACGATGTTGACACTAACAAAAGTAAAGTCATCAGTAATCCCGAGCATGATGCATCTCGACCTGTTGTAAGCTCGCATTATGTGGTTTGGTATGTCGAGCGTGAAGATGCACTATTCTCCTACGATATTCGTAAAGGCGTACAAAAACAGATTACAGATGAAGATGATGACCAGAAGCCAAGTGAGAAGCTTTATGAGATCGACGGGGAGCGCCTGTTGTGGGTGAATGTCGATGGTAGACCGGAAGTGATCATCACAGATCTGTCGACAGGAAAGCACACGGAAGTTACGACGGTGAGAAATGAACCGTTGAGCGTTGATCTTTACAAAAACTATGCAACGTGGGTAGTAGAAGAAGGCTCTAAGAGCGCAAGCATCGTTCTCTACGATATTGAAGAAGATGACGAGACAGAAATCCGCGATAACGTAAAAGTAGAAAAGGCAGAGATCGGCGATAATTTTGTTGTTTGGAGTGAAGATACTGGCAATTCCAAAACAGGCTGGGATTTGAACTATTACAACATCGACCGTCAAAGAGTCAATCCATTGCTGCGTTATACGGATGGGGACCAAAAAAATCCACAGGCTTCGCGCAACATGATTTTGTTTGAAGATAATCGCCTGTCCTCAAAAGGCAAGGAATTCTACTTTGAGCTGTATGATTTTGAAGAGGATTCCTATACCGATATCGAGTGGGATGATGATGCGGAGATGGAAAACGCACGTATCGGTGGAAACCGCGTTGTTTGGGTAGATGATCGTGACAAAGATCCGTATATATACACACTGGCATTCGAGCCGGGCGATGAAGATGATAAGGATGAAGAAGACGAAGACTGATTCTGCATAATGAGAGTCAGGCTCTCCTAAACAAACAAAACAGACGAAAGATATTCTTTCGTCTGTTTCTTTTTATGTCCGACATAAATACGGCTTCAAAAGTACGAGTGCTACAAGAAACAGAATCACTGCTACATAAGCGGGTAAGAGGTGGATAAAATCGACATAGCCTACCGTAAAGTGTATGCCTATGCCAGAAACAAAGCCTGGAATGCCTGCTAAAAACAACGTCCACCAAATCCATGCTTCTCCTCGCCGTAGTCCCCAAAGGCTAATCAGCAAGACGGCCAGGCCGTTCGAGACTAACGCCCCGCCAAAGCCAGCACGGTCATGAGCGATGACCGGAATTAATCGATCATTGTAAGACTGCAAAGTATCAGCCGACACACATAGAAAGACGAGATCAGAAGAAACGAACACCCCCGTGACACCGATAATGGAAATGATAAGACCAGCGCCTGTCAAACCAAAGCCAATAATGACAAAAAACAGTTGCCCCCATAGAGCCATACGCCAATCCCGATCGTTGTGTAGCTGGGGTGGCAATCTAGTCAGATGAATCGTTGCAGGAGTTCGCATAGCTAACAAAAACATGGGAAATAGCAGAATCGCCAAAATAGCGTGCAAGTAATCAAAGTATCCGTACCCAATGAATAAAAAGAAGCTGGAAAATCCAACGGCTCCGGACACGAGCAAAATAGTCCTCGTCCAGTGAATATCTTTTCGCAATCCATGGTAGGACAGTTGGGCATATAAAATACCTATGGAAATCATCGTTCCTGCCAGGCTGATCCGATCGTGAGACATAAAAGAGAGGATTTGCGTGTTCAGGAGCTCAAGCTGCTCGGCTGACATCCCTAGAAAGCGTTCGTCGTAGGGGAGGATGACACTAGTAGCTGCGACCAGCCAAGCAAGTGCTCCACCGATGATCATGCCTACCCCTAACAATACACCCCATACCCAAGAAGGAAATAAAAAAGTAGATCGTTTTTGTTCAGGGTTCTCAGTGGCTGGTTGTGTTTGCAAGATTGCTTCGTTGATTCGCTTTGGCAAACCGGGTCCAGAATAGACCAAGCCACTATGCAACTGTACAAAATTGGCCCCCGCCTCAAGAAGGGTAAGAGCTTGTGCTGGTTCCAGAATGCCACCCGAGCCAATGATGAGCGCATCGGGCCACTGTTCTCGTGACCACTCGACAAAATGGACTGATTGCTCGTGTGTATCCTTTCCCGTCGTATAGATGGAAGAGTTTGAACGGCAAGATTCCGTTTGTGTCATTCCTCCAGCAACAACGATACCGTTGAGTCCTGCTTCCTTCGCCAAGGCAATAATCGGCAAGGCTTCCGTCTCCGTCAGGCTTGAAGAAATAGCGAGCAGGATCGGCACATCCGTCTTGCTACGCAAACAAGACAAATGCTCCTTCCATTCAGCATGGCTCCATTCTGGCAGTCCAGCAGTCGTACGGGTATCGATCGTGAAATACGCACAAAAACGTCCAAGTCTGTCGATTAACTCCTGACGCTCTTCTGTGGCTTCTCTCATGCTGGCTCCAGGTCGATAGGCCAACCTGGCTCCGAGAGGGCTGTCCATGTCAAAGGCCCGTTCCAGACGCCTCACGAGGGCATCAATCCCGGGATTGGCTAATGGAATGGTATAGTGAATGTTCATCCCGGCAGAGTCTCGTTGTACCGTGTTGTGAGAATCAATCGGTTCTTTTGACACGGGCCCAAGCTCAAGGAACCCGAAGCCGAATTTGGACAGAGCCTGAATCGCGATACAGTCCGTATCTAATCCGGCCCCCAAGCCGACTGGTGTAGGAAACGTGACGTTGCCTATTGTATTGGACAGCTGCGCGGGAGGCTGCATATGTCCCATTAGTTCAATGATAGCCGGTCCACCCGGAATTTTTGCCAATGCTCCGATGGTATGCAAGGTAACAGACCGCGCTCGTTCTGGTGGCATGAGAAAGAGGAGTGGCCGAAACATCGTTTGATAGGACCAGTCCGGCATGACAGCATCGCCCACCTTTCCTGATTTTTCCTACTTTCATCTTATCTCATAATGGGTGCCTAACAAATAAAAAAAGCTGCTCTCTCGTGAAAGAGGCAGCTGTTATCGTTTGCAGTAGCTTAGCCAGAAATGGCCGTTTGTCTTTTCACTACTTTGATCGTTTTCAGTGTCTCATCTTCTGGGCCCTGTACAGGTAGCCCGACTCGGATGTTTTCCTGAATGTACGCGATGTTCTCTTCAGTGATAACCTCTCCAGGGAGGAAGATCGGGATGCCTGGAGGATACACCATGATGAATTCAGTGATAACCCGACCTGCTGCTTCCACCAACGGAATCGTCTCTGTCTCTGCATAAAATGCTTCTCGAGGAGTCGTGGACAGCACCGGGATGTTCGGCAGTGAGATGGTAGGCTTATCTTCTGCTTGTACATGTGAAAATTCAACAGACAGCTCACGCAAGCCATTAACCAGCGTGCGGATGGATTCTTCCGTATCACCTGCTGTGACGAAGCAGAGGATGTTGTACAGGTCGCTCATCTCTACTTCGATGTTGTACTTGTCACGCAGCCAATTCTCGACTTCCCATCCGGTGATTCCGAGATCGCGTACGTGGATGAGGAGCTTGGTTGGGTCCATCGCATGAGTCGCTGGCTTTCCGAGAATCTCCTTGCCAACGCAGTAGATGCGCGGGATTTCATTAATCAAATCTCTAGCTTTCGCAGCCAGCTCCATCGCTTGATCCGCGAGCATTTTCCCGTTGAGGGCCAGATGCTGGCGCGCCATGTCCAACGACGCGAGGAAGATGTAGGAGGTCGAGGTTGTCGTCAGCATACTCATGACGGTTTTTACCCGATCTACATCGACGAGGCCTTCACGTACATTCAAGATCGACGTTTGGGTCAAAGAGCCACCGAGCTTGTGTACACTGGTTGCTGCCATGTCGGCACCTGCCTGCATAGCTGAAATCGGCAGTTCTTCGTGAAAGTGAATATGCACGCCATGCGCTTCGTCTACCAATACAGGAATTTCGTAGTTATGTGCAGCCCGCACGATCTCTCGCAAGTCTCCTGCAATACCGAAGTATGTTGGGTTAATAACCAGCAGGGCAGCAGCATCAGGATGGGTATCCAGCGCTTTTTGTACGGCCTTCACTGTGATCCCGTGTGAAATGCCTAGACGCTCGTCCATCGCAGGATGAATAAAGATCGGGATTGCTCCCGCGAAAATAATCGCGGACATGATCGATTTGTGCACGTTACGCGGTACGATGATTTTATCACCAGGGCTGCAGGTCGCCATAATCATCGCCATGATGGCCCCGCTTGTACCTTGAACGGAAAAAAATGTATGGTCAGCGCCGAACGCCTCAGCTGCCAAGTCTTGTGCTTCTTTAATCATTGCCTTTGGGTGATGCAAGTCATCCAATGGCGCAATGTTGATGAGGTCTATCGAGAGAGCGTTGTCCCCGATGAACTCGCGAAATGCCGGATGCATACCCATACCCTTCTTATGGCCCGGAATGTGAAATTGAATCGGGTTCCGGTTGGCGTGCTCCAACAACCCGCTGAACAAAGGAGTTTTCATTTGTCTCACTACGATCGCCTCACTTTACTAATCAAGAATATAAGGGGGAAAAAGAAACAAATTGAGTATAGCAAAATAGGGGGGGAAAGCAAGCGAATTTTTATTCATGATCACGAGTAGTGGCAGGAGTTTGGCCTGTAAGGCGAGAAGGTCATTTAAACGGGGTGATAAAAGGATGAAAACAAGAGTAACGGAACTACTTCAAATTAAATATCCGGTAGTCCAAGGCGGGTTGGCTTATTTAGCGTACGCAGACTTGGCTGCTGCGGTGTCAAATGCCGGAGGACTTGGACAAATTACAGCCATGTCCTTGCCATCCGCTGAGGCACTGCGGGAGGAGATTCGTAAGGTTCGCATGTTGACGAATCAACCATTTGGTGTAAATTTTGCCATTGGACAACATGGTCGGCCCTATGAAGAAATTTTGGATGTGGCGATTGAAGAAGGAGTTGCGGCTATATCTGTAACAGGAGGCAATCCAGAGCCGCTGCTGCGCAGACTCGATGGTCATCCCATCAAAAAGCTCGTATTGGTCGCTTCGGCCCGTCAAGCGCAAAAAGCAGAGTCGATTGGCGCAGATGCTGTCATGGCTGTCGGTCAGGAAGGTGGAGGACACCTGGGTCGGGATGATATCGGGACGTTTGTTCTGATTCCGCGTGTAGTGGATTCTGTGAAAATTCCGGTACTGGCCAGCGGTGGTATCGGTGATGGCCGGGGCATTTTGGCAGCGCTTGCACTTGGCGCAGAAGGTGTGGAGATGGGGACTCGCTTTATTGCGACACAAGAGTGTGTTCATGCACATTCTGCTTATAAAGAGGCGCTGGTTGCAGGAACTGAGCACGATACGGCAGTCATCAAACGCACATTGGGTACACCTGCCAGGGTCGTTCGTACACCAGGCTCTGATCACATCCTCCAAATGGAAAAAGAAGGAGCAGGCTACGACCAATTAAAGAGCTTCATCAGTGGAGAGAACAATTGCACATTTATTTATGAAGGCGACAGTCAGCATGGTTTTGGTTGGGCTGGACAGGTTATCGGCTTGATTCAAGATGTACCAAGTGTCCAACAATTGTTTGATCGCATGTTTAGCGATGTGAACAAATCCTTGGATCGACTGCAGTCTTTGTCATAAAAAATACGGTTGTATTCACACAAAAGAACAGGCCTGCGTTTTTCAAATGAAAGCGGACCTGTTCTTTTGCATATATCTTAATTATCTCCATCGGGAGGCGGTTTATCCACGAGAGTTACCTAACGTGTAGAGCTTAGCCAAAACGCCAAATGTGTCTTCTAGACGACTCGTCAAGGCTTCAGCATCAGCAAGGACGGGATCATGACGGTCAATGGTAATTCCACAGAGCAGCTCCGCTTTTTTTACCTGACCTAACCTGTCTACCAGCTTTTTCACACCAGATGTGCCTAGCTCTTTTTGAGAAGTACTTTTTGGCTGCATATGATCAGGCGACCAATGAAAATGCTCCGGAACCATCTCGATGACCTCATCTAGACGCTTGTTAAACGCATTGCTGATGACCTCTTTGGCAGGAGACTCATAAATGACCGCGTACCAAACGAATAAGTGTGTTCCCCACAAGCCGATTTGAAAATGCGGATGCTTTTTGTAACCGCGCTTATCATTAGCCCAGGCGACCCACGTATCTGCTGGAGGGTTCACCGTTCGGCGTGCATGCTTTGCAATGTGCGTAAACATTTCATC
Source organism: Brevibacillus jepli (assembly GCF_047229145.1). Classification (NCBI taxonomy): domain Bacteria; kingdom Bacillati; phylum Bacillota; class Bacilli; order Caryophanales; family Paenibacillaceae; genus Brevibacillus; species Brevibacillus jepli. The sequence goes on along the minus strand of NZ_JBFEFW010000046.1, from coordinate 14,295 downwards.
CCCAGTAGCTACGGAGAGGAAGGGCGCAAAGTGTTGACTGAGTGCTTCGAATTTGGGACGGATATTGGTTTTGATCGCGTCCATCCGAGCATCCAATCCATCAATGGCGAAAACATCAAAATCTTCTTGACGAAAGCCTGGAAACGTTGCCATGTAACAAACACCTCATTTTAAACATCATCGAACGCTACCTGTAAAGAAAAGGGCGATCGTCCCCGTCAAGGGAGCTTGGAATCCTCCATATGATATCATACCATCCAGGAAAAAAATACATGCCGAGTTTATGAATAGCAAAACCAAAGCCTGAATAATATGATATACCACTCACTCCCTTACGGCGAAAATGATATCAGAGTATTCTGTCAAAGGGGAGGGCCCTTCTGAATGATGAATCTCGGCATGGAGTTGGAGTATTATCATCTGGCAGTTTGGTTTGACCGCAAAACATTGCACGCGATGGTGCAGGCCCTGGTGGAAGCAGGGGTGAGCGTCACGTGGAAAGAATCTCCCGAGCAGTTTCACCTCCTCGTGAACACCACAGACGGCCGATCCGACTGGAAAATGCAGCGTTTAAACGGGTCTTATAAGCTGCACATTGCAGGCATTCCTGTCAATGATTCTCGGGTGGCACTCGTACTGTACCACTTCGTAGAGCGGGCAAAAGGGCATGCCATGATCAAGGTCACTTTTGAAGAGTGCGTCTTGCTGAAGCAAATCCAGTACGGCGAAGTCGTCAGAATAGTGGAATTAAAAGGAGCTGAGAAAAAAGTGATCTATGAAAAATTTTGCAATGTAACGATGGATCAGGTAATCGCCGCGATGAAACGACGTGACTCGGAAGAACGTATCCCGGTCTTGCGTCTGGAGTTGGATTATGAATTGGCAACACTGTATGATGCGATGCAAGCAAAAGACCAAACTCAAATGAAGCAGTCCACAGAGCGATTAAAACAGCTTCGCCGGGAAATGCTGCTTTTGGAAGCGTAGGCAGACTGGAGGATAGCCAAAGGACGATGAGTTTGACACAAACGTATATGGAATGAAAAAGCGACATCTCAAACTAATGAGGGTGTCGCTTTTTTTGGTCTGGTAGTCGCTATTTTCGTAATTCTTGTTTTTGTAAAAGACTTGTTTGAATGGGAGGCCAAGCGGTTGTACAATAAAGAAGGTTTTTAACAGCATATTTACGCACGCGCCGGAAAGGAAGAAAAGTTTTGGAAGCATTCCTATCACAAATCCCCAATGTAGCGTTCCTGCTTTTAGCCGTTATCGCATTGACACTGATCCTGATATGGGTCGTGATCATGCAGTCCGTCCGGATTAGTCGATTGAGGAAATCGATTAATCGGATCATGACAGGGACAGGAGGAGCCAACCTCGAGGAGGGCTTGCACAGACTGCTGAATCAAGTAGATGAAATGAAAAAGCAGCATAGCGATCAGCAGTTTGCCATCAATCGTCTGTCGCAACGAATGGCTGCGCAAAGCGGCAAAGTAGCGATTATCCGCTACAATGCCTTCGGGGATGTCGGCAGTGATCTTAGCTTTTCGCTGGCGATAACGGATGACGCTGGAAACGGCGTAGTGGTCACCAGCATTTTTGGACGAGAAGAATCTCGCGTGTACGCCAAGCCACTGGAGCAAGGGACATCGAGCTACCATCTGTCTGAAGAAGAACTGGCTGCGATCAAAAAAGCGATGACCTCAACGGTAGGGATATAAGTCACTGTGAATTTCGTTGAAACAGCAAGAATTTGAATGAATCAGGGAGTTCTTTTCGTTTCCCTGCGGCTGATTGCGGATATTCCGGTTTTTTGCTAAAATTTATCGCCATTTAGCTCAAGACTTTTGAGGGCACCTGAGGTATAATAAAGATGTCAAAAATGGCTTTTTTGCGAAAAACAAAAAGTAGGTGATCCGCCTTCATTACCCAAATCGATTTTCGATTCGCGGGGCAAGGCCAGGTTCTACAGCGTTCTTTTGTTGACACTTAGCGTATCTCCTCAGATTTGGATAACTGTTCGGTCGTACCCGACCCATGCAAACCAAAAGAATTGAGGAGATATTTATGGCACAGCGTTTAGCAACTAATTACGCCAAGGCCTATTTCACGGTGAATGAAGAAGAGCTGAACCAGTTCGTTTCGCTTTTCACCAATGAACACATTTCAGTCCAAGTCAAAGTGTGTGACAATGGCGATCGTGACGTAATCTTGAATGACAATAACGGTGAAATTCAATTGAGCTTTTGTCGTGTTGGCAGCCGCTACTCATGCGACAGCTCGTATCTGATCCGAGATCGACAGCTGGCAAATGCCATGAGAAAAGCAATGAAAACGTTCCGAGGCTATGGAATTGTCCACCGGATTTATGACGGCTTCACTATGGTGTATCACTACGATCAAGGATCGGTCGTGAGCATCCAGGAGCTAACCGGAGACGAAGAAGTGTCCATCTTTGAAAATAACTCTCTGCACATAGCCAATGAGCTGGAGGCTTTGTTCCAGCAGGATGGCAGCGAGCAAGAGATTGAGTCCTTACGTCAAGAAACGGACCGATGGCTGGATTTGCGTAATTGGGCAAAGAGCAATGCCCCACAGAAACTTCCAGCAATTGATGTTCGATTAAGAGCGTTATCGCAGCGTCTATTTGAATTAGAAGTTTAGTGAGAAAGGGTGCCTGGGGCGCCCTTTTTTATGTATGTGATCACACAGCGAATAACAAAAAGCGGGTTTCCTCCAACAAGAGGTGCCCGCTTTTTCTTTTTGCCCTTCAAATTAGCGCAAATGTAATGGTTTGCTCATATTGTACCAAATAGCTCCAGCGTGATCTGAGCTGGAAACCCCGTTGTTGAGGTAATCATGACTTTCATAGTAGCCGATCAAATTTTCCTTACACGTAAGCGTGATCGTCTCGCGACCTGCCACTTTTGCAGATGCTTCCAGGTGTGCGAGGAGCATGGAGGCAATGCCGCGTTTTTGAAAAGAGGGAGAAACCGCTAATCCTAAGATGGTTTGATGCCCGCCCGATACCGGATTTTTATTAATTTCTTGAAACAAATCATCCGTAATGAAGGGGGATTCGATAACGGGTCCATTCACCAACCCCGCAATGACACCATCCTCTTCCGCTACAAAAAAACTGTCTGGAATCAATCGAATGCGTTTCTCAAATGCTTCCTGTGTCGCAGCCTCTTCTGGTGAAAAGCAAAGCTGCTCGATGGCGATCAGTGCTGGCAAATCTTCTGCTTTCGCATTGCGGATAGTGATCATGTGTTCCGATCCTCTCTATATCTTGTTTGTTCCTTTTTCAAAAAGTTTAGAACCTTAACTATTTGATGTCAACGAGAGCGACTTGTAACAAGAGGGTGTCTTCATTCTGTCGAGCAATTGATCAATTCATTTTTATAGTTCTTGTTTAATCTTGAAAAAGGGTATTGTCAAACTAGGCCGATGCATGGTATTGTTGTTTTCGTTGGAAACAGGATTAGGAACCAGGATTCACTTTAAAGGGTGGATAACAACGGAAACCGCCCCCGTTAGTGAATGACGCAGGTCCTAGCGATGTTTAACATTACACTCGTTAGGAAGGGGGAACCGAAAGATGGAATATTCGACTTTCGGAAGACACGTTGCTGTTGACACATGGGGAGTTCAGTTTGATTTGTTGAACGACGCAGAATTTTTGAAAAAGGAAATGATTGAGGCTGCTGAGGCATGCGGTGCTACGGTACTGAGTGTGCAAGCGAAGCAGTTTTCTCCTCAGGGTGCTACCGTACTGGTTCTTCTCTCGGAAAGCCACCTGTCCATTCATACGTATCCTGAGCGTGGCTTTGCTGCTCTGGATTGCTACACGTGTGGGGAAACCGTTGATCCGCAAATTGCCATCGACTACTTGGTGTCCGTGCTGAAGCCGGAAAAAACTTACGCGAAGAAATTGGTTCGTGGTTTGGGTGAACTGCAAGTTGTTGAGCCAGAAATGAAACTGGCAGAAGTGGCAAGCAAGTAACAAATGGAAAAGTTTTCAAGAGGTGCGGGATGAATCCGCACCTCTTTTATATGGAGCTCCGACTAATTTTTGTCATCAAGGAGTTACAGAAGGAATTTTACGGCTAAGATCATTGAGCAGAGCACGAAATTCCGTTGATGCATTTGTCATCTGGTTTGATCTAGTCCGCTGCGTCGCTTCTTCATAAATATCCGAACGAATGGCGCGGAGCCGATCAAATGTACCTGCGTCGGAGGCTACTTTGATGGAGAAGTTGGGAACACGAGAGCGAGCGGCCGCATGAACCTGCTGTTCAATGACGCGCACTTGCTCAGGGGCAAAATTGTTTCGAACTCGAATGCCGATGATTGCGTCATTGCCACTCACGAGGGAGACAGCTCGCTCTACACCAGGTACGTCATCAGCGGCCTTGGTGAGCTGCTCGGCCAAATCTTGGTGAAAATCATTGATCGTGTAGCTGTTTTGATAATTGCGGGTTTTGATTCCACCAGTGTAGGCATGATAATCATGAGCGAGGCTTGTCCTGGCACCTGGGGCTTGATGATAGGTGGTACTTTGTGTCTGCGCTTGGTTTTTCGTATTGTTGCTCGAGCTTGCACATCCGGTCATAATGGTTGCAACAATGACCAAGCCAGCCAAAACAATCTGTCCGTTCAGTTTCATACGTATGCCACCTCCATTTCCTTTAGTATGACGGAAATAAAATCCTTTACTCAGGAAGTGGCTCCCGTAAAAAACTGCCCATTGTGCCGCGTTTCACTACCTGTTAATATGGAAGGTATGCATAATAGAGGAGGTTCACATGAAGCGTCTTGACATACGCAACATTGCAATTATTGCCCACGTTGACCACGGTAAAACGACTCTGGTTGACAAACTTTTGATCCAATCGGGCACATTCCGCTCTAACCAACAGGTAGAGGAGAGAATGATGGACTCCAATGACCTGGAGCGCGAGCGTGGAATTACGATCCTGGCGAAAACTACGTCCGTACAATACAATGAATTCACCATCAATATCTTGGATACACCGGGCCATGCTGACTTCGGCGGCGAGGTTGAGCGTATCATGAGCATGGTGGATGGCGTTCTTTTGATCGTCGATGCATTCGAAGGCTGTATGCCACAAACACGCTTTGTATTGAAAAAAGCGCTGGAAGCAAAAGTTACCCCAATCGTTGTCGTGAACAAAGTAGACCGCGACAATGCACGTCCTCAAGAAGTTATCAACGAAGTGTATGACCTGTTCATTGATCTGGATGCGACGGAAGACCAATTGGAATTCCCAATCGTGTATGCTTCCGGTCTGCAAGGAATTGCCGGACATGAGCCAGATAAACTGGAAGGCGACCTTCGCCCACTGTTTGACACCATCATCGAGCATATGCCTGCTCCTGACGCAGACGAATCTGCTCCGCTCCAAATGCAAGTAACCATGCTGGATTACAACGACTTTTTGGGTCGTATCGGGATTGGCCGTATCTATCGCGGAACCATGAACGTGAATGATATGGTATCTGTTACCACTCGCGAAGGCGAAGTGAAAAAAGCACGGATTCAAAAGCTGTTCGGTTTCTCCGGTCTGCAACGTGTTGAGCAAAAAACAGCGAGAGCAGGAGACATCGTAGCGATTTCAGGTATTGACGATATCAACGTAGGGGAAACGGTTTGCCACATTGACCATCCAGAGGCATTGCCATTGCTGAAAATTGATGAGCCAACGCTGCAAATGACGTTCTTGGTGAACAATAGCCCGTTTGCTGGTCGCGAAGGTAAGCACGTTACTTCTCGCAAGCTGCGCGATCGTCTGATGGCTGAGCTTGAGACAGATGTATCTCTGCGTGTAGATGAAACTGATTCGCCAGATGCGTATGTTGTTTCTGGACGTGGTGAATTGCACCTGTCCATTCTGGTAGAGAACATGCGTCGTGAAGGCTTTGAGCTGGGTGTGTCCAAGCCAGAGGTTATCATTCGTATGATCGATGGACAAAAAATGGAACCGGCTGAGCTGTTGATTATTGATGTGCCTGAGGAATATACAGGGGCTGTTATGGAGACGTTGGGTCAACGTAAAGCCGAGATGGTGAACATGATCAACAACGGCTTCGGACAAGTTCGTCTGGAATTCATCATTCCATCCCGCGGTCTGATCGGATACCGTACAGAGTTCTTGACGATCACACGCGGCTACGGCATTCTCAACCACTCCTTCGACAGCTATCGTCCGCTTGTTCAAGGAGCGGTAGGTGGACGTCACGCTGGGGTGCTCATTTCCCATGAAACGGGTACAGCAACCACTTACGGCTTGATGTCTGTAGAAGATCGCGGAACGATGTTCATCCAGCCAGGTACAGAAGTATACGAAGGAATGATCGTGGGTGAGCATAACCGCGACAACGATCTGACCGTAAACGTATGTAAAGAAAAGCATGCGACTAACGTACGTTCTGCAACCAAGGATGAGACAGTTAAAATGAAGGCTCCTCGCATGCTATCTTTGGAAGAGGCGCTGGAATATCTGAACGATGATGAGTTGTGCGAAGTAACTCCTCAATCCGTTCGTCTGCGCAAAAAATATCTGAACAAATCAGATCGTGAGCGCTATGAGAAGCAAAAACGTTGGGAAGCACAACCGCAAGCATAAGCATGAAATGTGGAACGCCACTTTATCCTGTTAGGGGATGAAGTGGCGTTTTTTCGTTCTATTGATTTGTTATGTCAATCTGGAAAGGGGCTTTATCCCATGTGACAGCGGGGATGAGTCCAACTGACGCCAAGCGTGTACGAGAATGGATCATCCCGGTATCCTAACGCAAAAAAAGCTCCTGCACAGCGATTGAGTGTGGGAGCTTTTGTCTTTACATGGTTTCCTTTACAAAAGACTTTCGATATCTGCGACGAGCTCTTCAGGCTGGGTACGGGCGCCGATTCGTTTTACGATTTGGCCGTTTTTATCCACGAGGAATTTCGCGAAGTTCCATTCGATCTCTTGATTTTCTCCGTCTGGGGCATGTTCCTTCAAGTGCTGATACAGCGGATGAGTACCAGGGCCGTTGACATCGATTTTCGCAAACAGGGGGAACGTAACTCCGTAATTTCGATCGCAGAACGCTACGATTTCTTCTTCTGTTCCTGGCTCTTGGCCTGCGAACTGGTTGCAAGGGAAGCCAAGGACTACAAGACCCTTATCCTGATAACGCTCGTACAGCTCCTGAAGACCTTTGTATTGAGGGGTAAGGCCGCATTGGCTGGCGACGTTCACGATTAGCAGTACATGGCCCTTGAAGGCAGCTATTGTTTTTTCTTCACCGGAAATCGTTTTGACGGCAATATCATATAAGCTCATCTTATTCCCACCTTTTTCTACTGACATACCTACATCATAGCATGTACAGCGAAAATCATGCCAGATTCATGGAAGGAGCTGCCGTTTTTTGACACAGAATCCACCACCTGATAAAGTAAGAAGGATAGCGTTTTCTTTAAGGAAAAAGGAATGACTATTCGTTTCATTCCGCCTACGATATGGAATGTGACACGATAGGAGTATCACCGCTTGAAGACAGGAGAGATAAGTGATGGACTGGATACAAATCGCATCAACCTATGTACCAGCTAATCCAGATCAGCTCACGGCATATGACAGCTTTCGCATATGGGCTGATAAATATCGGGCTTGGATTTTGTTTGTGGAATTAATTATCGTTTATTATCTTGGCTTTGCTACCCGTATCCGTATGCCTATATTAAAAAACGTGCTCTTGTACATACTTTTGTTTGCTGGGGCTCTCATTTTCGCTATTTTGGATGTGCAGCTTCCTGTAAAAAGTGCAATGCTGGTAGCGATCGCGATTCTCGTGATTGTGAAGGTGCGGATTAAGCCAGAGCAAACTGGGCGAAAGTGAGGAGAACCTCGTGAAGCGTGAAGATGCACTCTTTAACTGGCTCCAAATTCAAGTAGTTGCGGATGCACGGCCAGAAGATCGCTCTGCTTTGGACACTGCTGCTTTTTTCCTGCAATTGCTGCAAGAGGACCATCTCATCACTGAAATTGGCTATCGCCAGGAAGGTAGTTGGTACGTCCTTGTTGGAACTGCAGATTCGCAACCAATCGAGGCGCGATATCCTGCAGAATCAGTACAATCTTTATTGGCCGCAATTGAGGGTGAACCCAAATTCAATTGCAACTAACGGGATGAAGACTCCCCCTACTTGCCGAGATAGTTCGGAAGTTGGGCGGAGTCTTTTGATTTTGATGGCTTGTCATAGGTAATAAGACTCGGTTTAGTGGAATGTGCAACTTTTGAAAACATCCCACCGTCAGTATGTTAGCCCCAAGCATACAGGGGGATTTTGGCAGATGAGAAGGGGGAACTACCGTTGAAAAAGTATATGACCAAGCCCGTATTAGCAGTGGTTACTGCTGCAGGTATTATTGGCTGTTTAACGCCGATTTTTGCCGATGCAACCTCGATTGCTAGTAGTCCAAGTGCAACGAAGGTAGTCATGAATGACGAAGGAAAGCAAGTCACGCGCTACAATCTGAAAGAGCTGGCCAAAAATGATCCAACCACGTTGAATATGCTGTTGAAACATCAAGCGGATCACTTGTACGTCATTGTAGATGAGATCAAGCTGAATACGAAGCTGCAAACCTATATGGAAGAGAATAAAGAAGAGTGGGAGCGTATTTACAACGAGTACTACAGTGATATCTGGTTGGAAGTGCGTTTGACAGACAATGATGAAGAAATCGTTAGCGTCAGTGCCAAGACTCAAAATAACAAGGTGTACATAAAGGGGATCGTGACTTCAGATGTCACCAAGGTTGTGGTGAAAAAGCCGAATTCTGACATTATCGAAGTCGTTCCAACCAGTGAGCACTCCTTTACGATCAGCTTTGAAGCTCCGGATGCATCCTATGAGCCGTATGTAACTGTGAGTGCATATGAAGGCAGCCAGCTGGTAGATAGTGAAAAGGTAAAGATCGTTCCGAAAACAGACGAAGATAAGGAAATGATCATCCATACCATGTCTGTTTTGGATGCAAAGAAAAAGGAATTAAAAGTAAAAGGAATCGTCAAGCAGGGGGCAGACAAAGTAACAGTCACCTATAATGGCGTGAAAAAAGAGGCAAACGTAAAGAAGCTGTGGGATGGCGTAGGCAGCTTTAGTGTTACATTGAAGGATGTAAAAGCAGCGAAAGATCAAAAAGCCTTGATCGAGGTATACGAGGACGGCAAGAAGGTTGATTCTGACTCCGTTCAAGTAGATATCGTCAATGCTACTGATAAGGATCCAGTCAATGTATATTCCATCAAGGGAACTGCTGTGAATAATCCTGCGACCAAGTCCATTCAACTGAAGGGGACCGTAAGCGGTTGGAATAAAAAGGATGATACCGAGCTGTTTGTCATCGCTCCTGACGGAAAGAAGAAAGAGATTGAACCGAACGACAAAGGCGAGTTTTCCCTGACATTGTCTTACAAAAATCGTTCGTTTAGTGCCAAAACGATTCAATTCCAACTGTTTGAAGACGATAAGCTGGTAAAGAAAGCTGACATGGCATTAAGCACAAAAGTGATTGTCGCGCCTGTGAAACCAACAGACGACGATGAAGACGATGATGATGACGACAAAAAGAAAAAAGAAAAAGGGAAGCATAAGCATCCCAATGGCAACGCATACGGTTATTGGAAAAAGCACGATCAGAAGTGGAATGACGACAGAGATGATGACGATGATGACGACAGAGATGATGACGACAGAGATGACGACGACCGTGACGACGACCGTGACAACGACAGAGATTAATCTCTACGGTTATGGCCGCTGCTTGTAGGTCTCGACGTACTCCACCAGTTGTCGGATGTAATCCCCGATAATCGGGATCGAGAGAAATTGCGTCAATAAAGACCCGAGAAAAGCCAACACGATAGCAGTTCCAATCGTCAAACCCAGACCCCGGGCAAGACCTGCGAGGAAATTGATCCAGAGCAGCTTGCGCGGGGCTGTGTAATTTTGAATCACATCGGCCAGTCGAATATCTTCCAGGAACATCGCAATTTTATGCATCCGCTCATTTACCTTCCGGACTTCCTTAAGCTCTTCAAGGACTTGATCGATTTGCTGCATGAGGCGGTCTGTAGGCGTCAAGATGTCTATCCCCTTCCACGATTCAGTATCTTTACCTACCAGTCTAGGGAAAAAGACAACCAGAATCAAGGAGGGCAGGAAACGTTTGCCTATCCGAATTGCGAAGGGTACAATGAACGTACAAAACGTTTGTTAGGAGGCTTTCAAATGGCTGAAACTGTTTCCCAAACTCTTTCCGAAGAATTGTTCAAGCTCTTGCAAAAGGAGCGATTTGTTACCTTGGGCACAGTAGACCATGAGTCAGGGGCACCATCGCTCAGCTCCCTGTCCTGGACGTTTGCTGCCAGCGCCGATACGATTCGTTTTGCCGTGGATAACCGTTCGCGTATTTTGGCTAATATTGCGAAGGAGCCGCAAGTTGTCCTGCACTTGATCGGTGCCGGCTCATCTTTTGCAATCAATGGTCGTGCTACAGTCAAAGCGGAACGACTAGAAGGTGTCCCACTCAAGCTCGCCATGGCGGAAATCAAAATTGAGGCGGTTCGAGATATTATGTTTTACGGTTCGCGTATCTCGGTAGAGCCCGGGTACGAAAAGACGTATGACAAAAACGCGGCAGCAAAGCTGGACAATCAAGTGATGACTGCCTTGAGAGAGGCAAACTAGCTGGTGAAATAATTGTTGACAACAATCCTGCTGATCCTTTAGTATTAGGGTCAATCAAATTGAATAGCAATCTTCTTATCCAGAGCGGCGGAGGGACTGGCCCGATGATGCCCGGCAACCAATCACCTGTTATTTTCACAGGGAGATAATGGTGCTAATTCCTGCAGAGTTATCAAAACTCTGAAAGATGAGAAGGATTTGCTTACGGCGACGTAAACAAAGCCTTCTTTCAGAGGAAAGGGGGCTTTTTTCATGCCCTCGTACACTATTGGAGGGAGAGAAACATACATGAAATTGGAAACGAAGTTGATTCAGGCAGGAGTAGGCAGAGACGAAAAGACAGGGGCGGTGAGCTTTCCCGTCTACTATGCAACGGCCTATCGCCATCCTGCATTGGGACAGAGTACCGGATACGATTATACACGTACAGCCAATCCTACACGCTCTATCTTGGAGGAAACCATCGCAGAAGCGGAATCAGGGGATGCAGGATTCGCTTGCGCCTCAGGCATGGCTGCTGTTCATACAGTAATGGGCTTGTTTTCCCAAGGGGATCACCTGATCGTTTCACTCGATTTATATGGAGGAACCTATCGGTTGTTTGAGCAAGTGCTCTCGCGCTACGGTCTTACTTTTTCGTACGTCGATTTGCGTGATATTGGCGCACTGAAGGATGCAATTCGTCCCGGAACAAAGGCCATCTTTGTAGAAACACCAACCAATCCCCTCATGCAGATCACTGATATTCGAGAAGTGACTCAATTGGCGAAGCAACACGAGCTCCTTACCATCGTAGATAACACATTCTTAACTCCGTATTGTCAACGCCCATTGGAGCTTGGCGCAGATATCGTGTTACATAGCGCAACGAAATATCTGGCTGGACATAACGATGTGCTGGCAGGGCTCATCGTAACAAAAGGGGCGGAGTTGTCGGAAAAAATCCGGTTTTTGCACAATTCAATCGGTGCTGTCCTCGGACCGCAAGACTGCTGGCTTCTCGTTCGTGGGATGAAGACTTTGGCATTGCGCATGGAGCGTCATCAATCCAATGCCCTGATCGTTGCGCAAAAGCTGCGTGACCATCCGGCAGTGGCGGAGGTATTTTATCCAGGGTTGCAAGAGCATCCTGGACACGAGATTCAGGTGAAACAATCGACTGGGCATAGCGGGATGGTCTCCTTCCGGGTGCGGTCTGCCGAGCAGGTGGGATTATTCCTGCAAAATCTGCAAATTGTATCCTTTGCGGAAAGTCTAGGCGGTGTAGAGTCATTGTGTACTTATCCGGCGACGCAGACTCACGCCGATATCCCGCAAGAAGTAAGGGAATATGTCGGTGTTTGTGATCGATTGCTGCGACTGTCGGTTGGCATCGAGCATCCGGATGACTTAGTGGCTGATTTGTTTCAGGCATTGAATGCCAGTCTGGTCGTAGGGGGGAGCGTACGATGAATTTTGCAACCAAGGTCCTCCACGGTTCCACTTGCATTGATCCGTTCACAGGTGCGTCGTCGGTTCCCATTTATCAGGCTTCCACGTTTCATCAGGCTGATCTGGATCAGCCAGGTACATTTGATTATGCGCGTTCAGGCAATCCGACCAGGCAGGCATTAGAAGAAGCTATTGCATCGTTGGAGGGCGGCGCTCGCGGCTTTGCGTTTTCATCAGGCATGGCTGCCATCTCCAGTGTGTTCATGCTGTTTTCAGCCGGAGATCATGTCGTTGTAGCAGAAGATGTATACGGTGGGACGTTTCGGTTTTTGACCAAGGTATTGTCGAGAATGGGGATTTCGGTTACATTCGTGGATGCGACACAGGCAGAAGCAGTTCGTGCAGCCATTACACCAGCGACGAAAGGGGTTTATCTGGAAACTCCGTCTAACCCCACCTTGAAGGTGACGGATATTGCGGCGGTCTCTCGCATCGCGAAAGAGCATGGCTTGCTCGTCATTGTCGATAATACGTTCCTTACACCGTATTACCAGCGTCCATTGGAGCTTGGTGCAGATGTGGTGATTCATAGTGCAACCAAGTTTATCGGAGGTCATAGCGACGTCGTTGCAGGCTTGGCCGTGACCAGAGACGCTGCGTTAGGGGAGCAGCTCTACTTTATCCAAAATGGCATGGGCGCGATTCTGGGGGTGCAGGACTGTTGGCTTGTCATGCGGGGTCTCAAAACATTGAAAGCCCGACTTGATGTGAGTACAAAGACGGCTGCGAGCTTGGCTGCTTGGCTGTCTACCCATCCGCAGGTCAATCGTGTCTACTATACTGGATTGGTGGATCATCCGGGTCATCTCATTCAAGAACAACAGGCTAGCGGTCATGGAGCCGTTCTTTCTTTCGACGTAGGTAGCCGCGAGCGGGCGAAAGCGTTGTTTGATCGCGTCAAATTACCAATTGTGGCTGTTAGTCTCGGAGCAGTGGAAACGATTCTTTCTTACCCGGCTACCATGTCTCACGCAGCGATGCCGGTAGAGGAACGAGCGGCAAGGGGAATCACAGATGGCTTGATCAGGCTGTCAGCAGGTTTAGAGGATTTGGATGACTTGGTGGCAGATTTGAAGCAAGCGTTGGACAATTTGCCTTCTGAAGCTCCCGTCCATAAACAAAAAGAGGTATTCTCCCGTGCTTAAAGCCGGGGAATACCTCTTTTCTATTAAGGTGTTCCTGTACGATTTGCGTTGATCTTGTTCTGTCCCTGCGGTTCTTTATGCATGCGTTTTTCTTTTACTTGAGCAGGTGTTTCTTCGCGAGGCTGCACACTGCGCGGTAGCTGCGGCATGATCCGACCTACGATATCCGCGAGCTCTTCGCTAATTCCTGAAACAGGATGACCGCGACGAATATCTTCTCCCATTTCCCGTAATCGCTGTACGATGGCAGGGTCAGCGGTTACTACGGCATTCGCCCCTTGGGGATCTGCTTTCAATGCTTCTGCAACCGTATACTTAATTACGCCCACCTCTGGGCGATCCAGATTCGGATCTACTGTAATACCGACAACTGCATATTTGCCCATGACCATAGCAGTCGCGTTCTGTACCCTTTTCACACGTGTTGCCAATTGAACGAGACGATCAGCGGTGGCTTGGGAAGATTGATTATAAGCAGGCTCAGGAGCTGTTTGCTGGACGCGCTGAGTATGAGTGGCATGCTTGGGTTGTTGTTCAGCCTGGTTCGCCGGTGGATTATTGCCCGACATGCATGCTGTAAGCAACAAGCTAAAACCGAGGATCATGATCCGTTTCACAGGCATTCTCCCTTTCCCAGTATTGCCTTCCTTCGTTAGGAGGACAGGGTTACGAGTATTTTGTTCTGGCTTGCCACTTTTCATTCTGCTGATGGGCCGTCTATCTCAGACTGACTGAACATAGACTGTAGTACATCACGTCGCCACACTTTAGCATCCCTCCAAAAATTGCATAGGGTATATAAGAAGGGTAATAGGAGGCGAGATTTTGAAGAAAATCTACGTACTGGACACCAACGTACTCCTGCAAGATCCAAGGGCGATGTTTTCTTTC
>NZ_JBFEFW010000045.1:0-36029 GCF_047229145.1 Brevibacillus jepli | reverse complement strand
AGCTTTAAGATGTCAAAGTTAAAAAACAGAGAATGAGCGAGAAAACAGGAGAAAACATTACTTTATAGTGGGAGGATATACAAAATGACGATTTTAGTAACAGGTGCAACAGGTACAGTAGGGAGACATGTCGTGGATCAGCTTCTGAAAAAAGGAGTTAACGTGCGTGCGATTTCGCGTAAACCTGAGCAAGCCGACCTGCCAGCAGGAGTAGAGGTGGTTGCAGGTGATCTGGCTATCCCGGAAAGTTTGGAAGCGGCGTTGCAAGATGTCACTGCTCTGCACTTAATCGCTTCTAGCTACACCTTCCAAACCGATCCGAAAATGATCGAAATGGCACAAAGAGCTGGCGTGAAGCGTGTGTCCGTATTAGTTAGCGACACCGAAGGGCCTGTGGAAGCAGCACTGGCAAATAGCGGGATGGAATGGACTCTCCTGAAGCCTGTGGAATTCATGGCAAATGCGATGATCGATTGGCAGGAATCGATTCGTTCGGAGGGAGTCGTCCGCGAGCCTTTTGGGAATGCCTTAAGCGCCAAAGTACACGAAGCGGACATCGCAAGTGTATCCGTGACTGCCTTACTTGAATCAGGACACCATGGACAAAGCTATTTTCTTACGGGTCCAGAGGCTCTTACCCGCATTGAATCAGTTCAGATAATTTCGAAAATTTTACAGAAAGAAATACGGTTCGAAGAGCTTTCGGAGGAGCAGGCACGGCAGAACTGGAGAGATCAGGGCTATGAAGAAGCAGATATCGAGTTTTTCGTAGCCATGGGCAAAAATCCACCAGAAGTGGGCTACACCGTCTTACCCACGGTGGAGCAAGTGACGGGAAAGCCTGCAAGAACGTTTGCCGCATGGGTATCCGAACATAAAAGTTATTTTGGATAAGGTGGGCGGGATTGGCTTATGTCTGCTGCTGATTCTCGTATTTGCCCCGTGGACGTTGTATCTTTATATGACCAAACCGAATCGATAATAGGCAGTTACATAGAAAAGCGTCGACCATCCGGAACGACGCTTTTTTATGTATACTGAAAAAGAGTGATTTTACTATTCTTTTCTATCATTCGGTTATCTCTTCCAGAAGATTGTGGTATAATCTACCATTGAGATAGAGCCCCACAAATCATTCAGCTTAGAATCGAGAGGAGAAGGTTTCATGAAACTAAACAAACGCTGGAGCAAACTGACTCGCTGGGCGGGCGCAGGTGCACTCAGCTTGGCGCTATTGCTTGGGTATGTGTTTCCCGTTCACGGCCAGACACCTGTAGCTCCAGAACTTAGTCCTTGGTCGGTAAGCACGTTGAACGAAGGGGAGAAATACGGAATTTTTCCATTGGCGTGGTATCAGGATGGTTCTTTTCAGCAAGCGATCTCTGCTGACAAGTTTATTACCTTGATGGAGGGAACAGCGAAAAAGCTGGATCTTCTTGGCCTCAAGAAAAAGAACGCTTCCTTGTCCCATGCGACTGACAAGGTGATGACGAGAGAAGCAGTCATCACTTCCTTGTACAAGCTATTGGCGAATTATGAATTGCCAGCAGCCTTCGAAATGACCGGGAATAATCCGATTGACTACATGAAGAAAAAAGGCTTGGTAAAAGGGACAAGTGCTGGTCTTGAGCTGAATCAGCCAAGTACGGTTGAACAAGCAACTGTGATGGCGAGCAGACTGGTTGAGTTCGCATACGATACGATGGCTGCCGGTGCCGAAGGCTTCATGTGGAAAGTGACCAACGACAAAAACACCATGTATTTGCTTGGCTCGATTCACATGGGGATCGCAGATATGTACCCGATGCAAAAGGACATCCGGGAAGCGTATGAACAATCCGATGAACTGTGGGTCGAAGCAGATATTATCAATGGTGACAATGATTATTTAGTGCAAAAAATGGTATACACAGATGGAACGACGCTGAAGGATCATGTATCCGCGGAGACGTACCAAAAGGTGCAGAAATTACTTGCGAAGCTGCAGCTGCCAGCGAATTCTTTTGACACGTACAAGCCATTCGCCGTTTCCTTGTCTGTACCAACGCTTGGCTATGTAGACAACGAAACGGATGTTCAGTTCGCAATGCTATCCGGTATCGACAGGTACTTCCTGACGAAGGCAATGCTGGATGAGAAGCCGATCAAAGAGCTGGAGGGCATTAAGCTGCAAGCCGATTTGCTCTCAGGTGTACCAGCAGAGCAACAGGAAAAAGAATTGAATATCATATTAGATAGTGTACTGGCTGAAAACGGGCTGCAGGAAAGCGCAAAAATCTTAACAGAAATGCAGACAAAATGGGTAAAGGGCGATCTGGGAGGCTTCACTCAGTTCATGACGACACATGGTGATTTCGGTGAAGGCGAAGTGAATCAGCGTCTGCTCGGTGAGCGGGACAAAAACATGGCCAATAAGCTGGCAGAAGTACTGGAGAAAGAAGGAGAACATACTTCCTTCGTCGTGGTTGGTGCTGCCCACTTCTCGATGAAAGGCATGGTTATCGATCAGCTGAAGGCAAAAGGCTACAACGTACAACAAATGAAATAAGAGATAGAAAAGGAAGTGTCGGCTCAGTAGGCTGGCACTTCTTTTATTGTTTATAGCAAAAATGCTTACCCGGACAACTGTTGCTAACATTATCCAGTTGATAGTAAAATTATACTATCTTGGTATACATAGGAGGTTTTTTGCGTGGGATTGTTTGATATGTTTAAAACAGACAAAGGGGAAGAAATGACCCCTCACTTTGGATTCGCGTGTTCCTTGCTCTATATGATGAAATCTGATGGAGAAATGGACCACGAGGAAATCGGTCAATTGCTCGCTGTATTGGGCGGTGAAGAAAGCAACGGCGTGATTGGTGTAGGTGCCAATAA
Source organism: Brevibacillus jepli (assembly GCF_047229145.1). Classification (NCBI taxonomy): domain Bacteria; kingdom Bacillati; phylum Bacillota; class Bacilli; order Caryophanales; family Paenibacillaceae; genus Brevibacillus; species Brevibacillus jepli. The sequence continues at coordinate 33,152 of NZ_JBFEFW010000045.1, read as the reverse complement.
CAGACTCCTGCTCGAAAACGCGATGAAATATACACGCAAAAACTCCATCGAGAAATTCCTGAGCGAAGTAACGCCAATGCTCACAGATGCTCAAAAAATGTGCATCCTGGTCAACCTGATCGATTCTTCCCTGGCAGATGGACAGCCTGAGCGCGAAGAGCAAGAGCTGTTTGGCAAGTTCTTGACTGCATTCGGTATCTCGGAAGAGCGTTTCCGTCCATTCTTTGAAGTAATCGTATTGAAAAATGATCGTGGCGTATTCTTGAATCAAAACCATCCGAAAAACCAACCAGGCTACAGAGTTACGCTGCCAGTTTAATCCTGTTCACGAATTCAGAACCTTCTCATTTGAGGAGGTTTTTTTCGTTTTTCAAAAATACTGTCCCTTGAATAGAGCAATACAGAAGAAATGTTGGTGCTTACTATGTGCTACGATCTGTTTAGGAAAAAAGGAAAGGTGGGCACCCATGCGGAATCAAATTTCAAAAACACGGCTGTGGATCGCACGTACGATGAGCGGACTTGTCATTCTTTTTATGCTATTTGACGGCGTATTCAAACTCATCCAGCCTGCTCCTGTAGTGGAGGGAACTCTCGTGCTCGGGTATGCGGAGCATCACATTGGCTTGATTGGAATTCTCGCCTTGGTATCAACGGTATTGTATGCCATTCCGCGAACGGCTGTTTTGGGGGCACTTTTGTTGACAGGATTTTTCGGTGGGGTGATTGCTACCCAAATCCGTGTCGATGCACCACTGTTTACGCATACGCTGTTTGCAGTTTACCTCGCGATTTTGATGTGGGGCGGATTGTGGCTGAGGGATGAGCGTGTGCGAAAGCTGCTGTTTGTTGCAAACGGGGAGAAATAATGTTCGAACAACTGATGGACGCAATCGCGCAAAGCTCGAAGAAGGGCACTTCACTACTCATAGGGATCGATGGTGGTGGAGGTGCTGGGAAAAGTACCTTAGCTGAAAAAATAAAAGCGGCTTGCGATGACGTGACGATTGTTCATATGGATGATTTCTACTTGCCGTCTTCGCAACGAACGGACACAAAGCCCGCAAACAAATCCATTGGGGTGGATTTTGACTGGGAGCGTCTGGCTAGGCAAGTGCTGGAACCGCTCCTTCAGAATAAACCAGGACGCTATCAAAGGTATGATTGGGAAACGGACAAATTAGCCGAGTGGCACACGGTTCCGGTCGGAGGAATTGTAATCGTGGAAGGAGTATACGCTATTCGAAGGGAGCTGGCCACGTATTACGATCTGACGATTTGGATCGAGACACCAAGAAGCGTAAGACTTTCAAGAGGGCTAAAGCGAGATGGAGAAGCAGCTCGCGATCTTTGGGAAAATCAGTGGATGGTGGCAGAAGACTTGTATCGGGAGCAGCACGAACCGCATAAGAGAGCGGACTTCATTCTCGATGGTACTGCATGATCAACAGGCAATCCTGAAAAGAAGCTGTAGCCACATCATCGGCTACAGCTTTTTACCGTGATCCTATCTGGTCGTAACAGTGAATCTCCGGTATTCGTTAGGCAACAGCCCGGTGCTTTTGCGAAACAGCTCCGAAAACCGACTGGAGTTGTGGTAACCTACGATATACGCAATCTGATTGATGTGTAAATCGGTGCTCGTGAGCAATTGCTCGGCGTGATTCATGCGCTTGTTTTGGATATATTCTGTAATGGTGCATTGGTAAGCTAGCTTAAAGGTGTATTTGAGCTTGGTGAGTCCCATGCAGGCGATCCTGGCGAGGTGCTCCAAGTGCATTTCAGAGGCGAAGTGATCATCGATGTAGGCGGTCACGGCTGACAAGCTGTCCAAATCCTCTCGGGAAATGCTTTTGGTTGGATACACTTTTTTGTGCGCTTTTGCCCTCTCGACGATCAGCGATACCGCTTCTGCGACTTTTCCTTCATAGTACAGCTTGGCAGACATTCCGGTTCCGCGAAACTGACGGATCTGTCGCAGCAAGAAAACAAACTCCGAAAAATTCGTCATGCCGTCCACAGTAATAAAGGACGAGCGCAAGTCCTTATACTCTACTGGGTATTTCCTTTTCAAATAGTCCTCGTAATATTCCGGCATAATCTCAATGGCTGTCGAGCGAATCGGAACGTTTTTCCGGTAGCTCGCCCGATACAGATTGTTATAGCCGATATGTACGCGGATGCAGCCAGATGACAATCGTTTGTACGGGTTGAATTCTTCGCCAGAGACCGAATCGTAATAATTGACGCTCACATACTTGGGCTGCTGGAACTCCAGGAACAAATCCTCGTAAAAGACGAAATCTTGCATCGAAATAGAAAACAGGTTGTCGCGCGCATAGGTCCAGTAACGTCCCTGACCTTTCTGTGGCAAAACGGAAAAGCAAGCACCCTCGCGATTGTATGGACCGTAATCGTCGTCGGGATAAAAACCGCATTGTAACAAACACGGCGTATGTAGTTCCGTCAAAATATCTTTCATTATAGTCACCATCCATGCCGTGATCGGACGAAAACATACCACGAAAAGACGTATGTCTACCAGTGGTCTTGCTAGAGATTATGATCATCATTATCATTACGATTTGTAAAGGTAGTGCTGAACTGCTCCATGTCCCTTTTTGTCTGGGGATGTGCGTGATCTCGGTGGTAGGGGTGTTTGTCGGATGTATGAAGAAGATTATGAAAAAGGGAAAACCCGTATGCGGCGGCTCGGTCCCAGAACGCATTTGTTAGTGCTGGTTATCGCGAGTATCTTGGCCATGATCGTACGTGATGATATGCAGGTGCATTTGCTGGTGGCACTAAGTGTAGTGTACTTGGTATGGAATCACCTGTCCAGAAAGGCATTTCAATTAGTCGTGCTCTATTGTGTGTGCATGGCTTTTGTGTTTTTCATGCCGAATGCGTTAGCGCTGGGAACGATGAAGCTCATTTTCTACACCATTGTCAGAATGATGCCAGTCATTATGATTGGGACGGTCCTGATCTATACGCCACCTGGCAGTATCATGAGTGCGTTTGAGAGGATGGCAGTCCCTAAACCGATTTTGGTGATGATTTGCATTCTGATTCGTTTTTTCCCCATTGTTCTTCTAGAAATGAAAGCAATTCGTGATGGCATCCGGGCCAGAGGGATATTTCCGCATTGGTACAGTATCTTGAGGCATCCGGCCATGGCTTACGAATGTTTTTTTATGCCGTTGGTCGTACGTTGCCTGAAGCTGTCGTCAGAGCTGGCGTCTTCGGCTGAGCTCCGCGGAATCGAATGCACGAACTCTCGTAGCTCAATTTATCCGATTGGATTCAAAATCACAGATGGTATCGTCGTAGGGCTGTATGCGCTCATAGGATCTGCTATTTACTGGACGGGAGGATTGATTTCGTGATTGAGCTCAAAGATGTCACGTTTCATTACGGACTGGATGATGGAGGGTATGACAGTGAAACCGGCGTGAAAAATATGAATCTATCGGTAAAAGCCGGACAGTGCGTCGTGCTATGTGGGCGGTCAGGCTGCGGCAAAAGTACGATTATGCGACTGGTCAATGGTCTCGCACCGAATTTTTATGCCGGACGTCTCACTGGTGAAGTAAGTGTCGGTGGAAAAAGTCCTGCGAACATGCTGCGGGATGAACGTACCAGGCTCATGGGCGTCGTGTTTCAAGATCCCCGCAGCCAGTTTTTCATGGAAACCGTCCGGGATGAGCTGGCGTTTTCAGCCGAAAACCTCGGAATGGCACCAGACGAGATTCGGACGCGAATTGACAAGCAGGCGAATCAGCTCGGAATTTCCCACTTGCTCAACGATTCTCTACACAAGCTGTCCAGTGGGCAGAAGCAACGGGTGGCGATCGCGGCTGCATCCGTTTTGACACCACCGCTGCTCTTACTGGATGAGCCTACCGCTAATCTGGACTTTCCCTCTACACAAAACCTGATTGATATTTTGGGCAAGCTCAAACAAAACGGCACAACCCTGCTCATCAGCGAGCATCGGCTGACCCCTTTTTTACCGGTTGTGGATTTGTTTGTCTGCATGGAAAATGGCAAAATCGCACGTACGTGGACGAAGGACGAGTTTTGCCAGCTGTCTCAAGATGATGTGCGCGTATACGGTTTGCGTCATCCTGATATGACTCTTCCTGAATCGGCGGGGAATCGGGAGCTGCCAGAGACGTCCGAACTCACGGTGGAGGGAAGAGGGCTAAGCTATTTTTATAAAAAGAAAAACGACGGTATCACCGATATTAACATCTCGCTTCCGAAGGGAAGTGTGACAGCTCTGACCGGAGACAATGGTACGGGTAAGACTACACTTTGCAAAGTTCTGTGTGGACTGCTTCGTGAGCGAAAAGGAACGGTCGTCCGTGGGGGGAGCACGCTGTCTGCCAGCAAAAGACGAACAGCGAGCTATTTGGTGATGCAGGATGCGGACTATCAGCTCTACGCAGACAGTGTCGGAAACGAAATCGTGTTAGGAAAAAGTTTGAATGAAGAGCTCCGCGAAAAGGCGTACGAAGCGATGGATGCTTTCGGATTGCGTGAGCTTCGAGATCGGCATCCTGCATCATTATCCGGTGGAGAGAAGCAGCGTGTCACGATGGCCGCCGCCTATTGCTCTGATGCGGAATTGATCGTGCTGGACGAACCTACCAGCGGACTAGACGGTGACGGAGTACTGAAGGTGGCTGCATGGGTGAAAAAGCTGGCAGAGGCAGGCAAAACGGTCGTCATCATTACACATGACCAAATTCTTTCCAAACTGGCATGTGATCAAGTAGTCGAGCTGCGGCGTACCCAAGATGCTGAGACGGCTTTTGCGGAAGCAGGAATACGAACTGTCGAAGCTGCCAATCGTTGACAGCTGATAAAGCATGTGGTAGGATGGGCACAACTTATATTGAACGGAGGGTTACGTGTGGCAAATTAATTTTTCGATCCTTTATTCGCACAACACAATCGATGAAATAGCGTGAAAAGGCTATGTTGTGTGCATACGAATCGAAAAATGGATTGCCGCTACGGTAACCCAATTGAATCATAGGCAAATGTGAGTGAGGTAGGCAAAGGTAATGACCTCCTCTGTTTGCATGATCTGCGAAGAGAATGGAATTTCCTCTTCCCTTTTCGATGACGTAAGCACAGGCAGCCTAGCCTGTGTTTTTTTCCATTCGTTGAGGAGGAATACGTACAATGGCAGAACAGATACTGAAAGTGAACGGTGTGGAAATATGTACGGAAAGCTTTGGGAAGTCCACAGATCCGGCGGTTTTGCTGATTATGGGTGCCCAAACGTCCATGTTGTGGTGGGAGGAAGAATTTTGCCAGCGCTTAGCTGACGCAGGGCGATTTGTCATTCGTTTTGACAATCGGGATGTCGGACGCTCTACCACCTATGAGGTTGGCCAGCCAGGCTATACGTTTGAAGATATGGCAGATGATGCCGTTCATGTACTGGAGGCATACGGCGTTCAGCAAGCGCACCTTGTCGGCATGTCAATGGGCGGAATGCTTGCACAAATCATTGCATTGCGTCATCCCGAAAGAGTTCGAACGATCACATTGCATGCATCGTCGAATTTTGCTCCTGGACTCCCGCCAATCGGTGAGAAGCTGATGGAGTTTTTCAGCAATATGGGGGACATAAACTGGGAGGATGAACAAAAGGTTTTAGAGCTAGCAGTGGTCAGTTCGAAGGTTCTTATCGGTTCCAAGCATCCATTTGATGAGCCGCACGTTCGTGAATTGGCGCAAAGAGATATCGCCAGAAGCAATCATTATCCGAGCAAGAACAACCACGCCTTTGTGACTGGCGGGGAAACGTACCTGGTTCGGACAGGGGAAATCGCTGTCCCTGCTCTCGTAATTCACGGTACAGAAGATCCACTGATCCCTTATGAGCATGGATTACATCTAGCGAACACCATTCCGGGAGCAGTCTTGCTCACATTGGAAGAAACGGGACATGAGCTTCCTCATGGAGATTGGGATGTCGTGATCGAAGCGATTTTGAAGCATACGCAAGAAAAGAAAGCGTAATTACAAATCCTCTCTTCGAAGAGCAAGCGGTAAAAGAGGCAGAACACCGATTTGGCTCCGACCAGCCAGCAAGGTAAAAAGGAACGAATGGCCCCCTTTAGGATACTGGGGGGCCCCTGGCTACTCCAAGTAAAAAGCGCAGCCTGTTGAGCTGCGCTGCGCATGATGGAAGAGAGGCGGTTAGGGCAAGATCGCAAACGAACGAACAGGAAACCCGGATGCTTTTTCAGGCTTTGGTGTAATGTTTACGATCACAGCGCCTTTTGCCGGAAGCTTATCGAGGTTTTTGAGCAGCTCTACTTGATAGGTGTCTTGATCGAGCACATAATATTCGCCCAAGAGTGCTCCGTTTTTCCGGTAATCAATAGTGGCATCTGTATCGAATGTCTCATGACCGACTGCTTTGATTTGTCTTTCCTCGAACAAAAATTTCAGCGCTTCTACTGACCAGCCAGGAGCGTGATTGTTGCCATCTGCATCCTTATTGTTGAAGGCCTCCACATCCGGCCAGCGTTTGCTCCAGTCTGTGCGCAAGGCGACGAATGATCCGCTCTCGATTGGGCCATGTTCAGCTTCGAACGCTAAAACATCTTCCACAGATAACGAGTAATCATTGTTAGCTTCTGCTTCCTTTGATTTGTCGATGACAACGAGTGGCAATACGAGTTCCTTCAGCTCGATCTCGTCCAAGTAACGCTTGTTGCGAACGAAGTGAATGGGAGCATCCAGGTGGGTACCGTACTGTCCAGGAAATGAGAAGCGCTGGGCAAGGAAGCCGTCGTCATGCGTGAACAGTGTCTGAAATTCGGCGGCGTCAAAGGCGTGGAAGTGCGGAGACTCCGGACCGAATGTGTGCGTGAGATCTACCCATTCTTTTTGTTTTAAGAGGGTAATTGCTTGAATCAAATCGTTTGCCATTTGCCCACCTCGTTATATTTTTTAGAATTTTTGCGCTTTTATCACCAAGTTTATCCAATACTTTATCGGTTCTAATTCCGAGTGTCAATATCGCAATAATATGAATGAAAGGTTTTCTAATAAATAGCAATCGAGAAGAAGCATCGGCACATGATTCTGCTATTCTTAAAGAAGAGAGACTCGTATTATCCATCCAAAAAGGTAAAGGAGAATTTTCCATGACAAAAGAGCTTTGGATCAATTTGCCTGTCAAGGACCTCGAAAAGTCCAAATCGTTTTTTGCTGCACTTGGATTCTCTTTTCACCCGCGTCATGAGAACAGCAAAGATGCAGCAGGCTTGTTGATCGGCGAGAAAAACATGTTGATCATGCTTTTCCCAGAGGCTACCTTTCAATCATTTACGCAAAACGAGCTGGCAGATACGAAGCGCGGGACGGAAGTATTATTTTCGATTGATGCCAAGAGCAGAGAAGAAGTAGATGCGTTGACGAAGAGGGTAGTAGAGGCTGGCGGAACCGTATTTAGTGAGCCTCGGGAGCATGGGCCGGGGATGTATGGAGCTGGATTCGCTGATTTGGATGGTCATCGTTGGAATGTGCTGTATATGGATGTTTAAGACGGATACCCGTGAACAATTGCCTATGGTATGCTGGGATGGTAAGCAGACGATAGCAGAAAAGGGTTGGTGTTAATGGTAAGAGCACGCAGAATCACCTCCTAAAATCACCATTTTTAAGATTTTAGGAGGTATCTCTCATGAAATTTCAGCGAATCGATCTGGACAATTGGAACAGAAAGCCTTATTTCGAACATTATCTTAACCATGTGAACTGCACCTTCAGTATGACAGCCAACATTGATATAACAGAATTGCTCCCCCATCTTCGGCAAAAGGGTGTCAAACTGTATCCGGCATTTCTGTATATGGTGACAAAGGTAGTGAACACGCATCGTGAATTTCGGACTTCCTTTCATGCAGATGGCGTGTTGGGCTATTGGGAGAGCATGATACCCAGCTTCACTTTTTTTCATCAGGACGATCAAACATTTTCCTCCATGTGGACGGAATTCGCAGACGAATTTCAAGTGTTTCATGATCATTATCTAGCGGATATGAAAAAATACGGGAACAACAAAGGTCTTGTGGCAAAAGAAATGGAACCGCCCTATACTTTCCCTGTCTCGTGTATTCCCTGGGTTAGCTTCAGTGGATTTAATCTGAATATTTCGGGAGATGGGCGGTATTTGCTGCCGATCATAACGAGTGGAAAGTATTACGAGCAAGAAGGCAAAACGCTATTGCCTGTTTCTTTGCAAGTCCACCATGCGGTTTGTGATGGATATCACGCCAGCCTGTTCATGAATGACTTGCAACAATGGGCAAAAAATCCCCAGGAATGGTTGGGCGCTTCTTCTTCCTAATCTCTTCCAATCGTTTATAATAACGGTAGGTGAAGTGGGAGGAGAAGGAATGAACAAAGAAATGGTAGGGAAAATCTTCGGATGCATCGTTTTGGGTGCCATCATCACTGTGATCGGAATTGTGGCGGTGGTCATGACTGCACTGAACGCCCAGGAAAGAGTTTATTCACTGCTGGTAGCTGTCACGACGGTCGTTTTCATCATCTACATCATCGGACAAATGTTCGCCCCGCAAAAGAGTCGGTTGTGGAACCGAGCCCTCTTCGTCTATTTTCTCTTTTGTACTCTTCCTGTTGCAGGATACGAGATCAGCAGCTATTACCATAACAGTGTTCCTGTTGTCAGCGAGGCAGAGGTCGATCTGGAACAGTACAAACCGTTTGACACAGGCTCCAAGATTCAAACGCTTGATCAACCTGCGACGTTGTCCTTGCAATCCGATTTGCCCAGAATAGACGGAGCGACCGCCTTGTATCCTTTATACGCTGCGTTTGTGCAGGCTGTTTATCCAGAGAAAGCGTATGACCTCGACCACGGCGAAGTTATGGTCAGCAAAACGCCAAAAGCGTACGAAAATCTAATAGAAGGCAAAGTCGATGTCATCTTTGCAGCAGGTCCGTCCGAGCAACAACTAGCAGCTGCAAAGGAAAAAGGCGTAGAGCTTAAGATGACACCAATCGGCAGGGAAGCGTTTGTCTTTTTTGTAAATGCAGAGAATCCTGTTCAGGACCTCACAACCCAACAGATTCAGGACATCTATACGGGAGACATCATTTCTTGGGATGAAGTCGGGGGCGGCTACGAGCTCATTCGCCCTTTTCAGCGGCCAGAAAATAGCGGAAGCCAGACCATGCTGCTCAAGATCATGGGGGATAAACCACTGATAGACGCTCCGCAAAAGGACGTGGTGACAGGCATGGGTGGAATCATTGAACGAACAGCCGACTACAAAAATTATTCGAATGCGATCGGTTACTCGTTCTTGTTTTATACAACAGAGATGGTGCGCAACGGCAACATTCGTCTACTGGCGATTGATGGGGTTACGCCTAATAAGGAAACGATCAAAAATAGAGCCTATCCGTTTGCAGCAGAGTTTTACGCAGTGACGGCTGGGACGGACAATCCGAATACAGCGAAATTGATCGAATGGATTTTGTCTCCGCAGGGGCAACAATTAGTGGAGAAAACGGGCTATATTCCCGTGAAGTAAGCCGCTTCGAAATCATGATGTTCAGGTGACCCTTGAGGCCAAGTGCTCATTCCACATAGTGCGATCAGCCATATGCTGGGGCAAAACATTCGGATCACTATTGACCAAAATGGTGACTGGATCGCCGTTCCCTCCTGATCAGGAACCCTCTTCGGAGGGTTTTCTACGTGTGTCGGGGGAGAGCGGTTATTCTTTGTTGATGGTTTATATTGACAGAAAAATCTAGGACTGTTATAAAAATAGTGAATAGCACTCGGAGGGTGAGAGTGCTAAAATGAAAAACGAATACATAAGAAGTCCGGAAGGGTGGGTATTTCATGGAAAAAAAGCAGTTTCAAGCAGAGTCTACACGCCTGTTGGAAATGATGATCCATTCTATTTACACACAAAAGGAAATCTTTTTGCGCGAGTTGATCTCCAATTCGAGTGATGCGATTGACAAAATTTATTACAAGTCGCTCGTCGATGATCAATTGGTGTTTGATAAAGAGAACTATTTCATCAAAATAGCGGTTAACAAAGACACCAGAACACTGACCCTGACAGATACCGGGATCGGGATGACGCAGGATGAGCTGGAAAACAATCTGGGTGTCATTGCGAAGAGCGGTTCGTTGGCGTTCAAAAAAGAAAACGACGCGAAGGATGGCTACAACATCATTGGTCAATTCGGCGTAGGCTTCTACTCCGCCTTCATGGTTGCCGACAAGGTTACGGTTATCAGTAAAGCGCTGGGCAGCGACACTGGGTACAAATGGGAGTCCAGCGGTGCGGACGGCTACACGATCGAGCCTTATCAAAAAGATTCCGTGGGGACCGAGATTATTCTCGAAATCAAAGAGAATACGGAAGAAGAGAACTACGACGAGTTTTTGGAGGAGTATCGTTTAAAGGCGATTATCAAAAAGTACTCCGACTTCATCCGTTACCCGATCAAAATGGATGTTACCCAGCATAAGCCAAAAGAGGGCAGCGAAAACGAGTACGAACAAGTGACGGAAGAACAAATCGTGAACAGCATGGTTCCGATTTGGAGAAAAAATAAAAGCGAGCTGACAACGGAGGATTACGAGCAGTTTTATGCGAGCAAGCATTACGGCTTCGACAAGCCTCTCAAGCATATCCATATCAGTGCAGATGGAGCCGTGGTTTATCAGGCAATCTTGTACATCCCGGAGAGCATGCCGTTTGATTATTACTCGAAGGAGTACGAAAAAGGTCTGGAGCTGTATGCGAATGGCGTACTGATCATGAACAAATGCGCGGATTTGCTCCCGGACTACTTCAGCTTTGTCAAAGGGATGGTTGACTCCGAGAGCTTGTCTCTCAACATTTCCCGTGAGATGCTGCAGCATGACCGTCAATTGAAGCTGATTGCGAAAAACATCACGAGCAAAATCAAAAGCCAGCTGCAAAGCTTGCTGAAAACAGAGCGCGAGAAATACGAGCTGTTCTACAAGTCGTTTGGCAGACAGCTGAAATACGGTATGTACAGCGACTACGGTACGCATAAAGAAACGCTGCAGGACCTGTTGATGTTCTACTCTTCCAAAGAGAAGAAGCTGGTGACGCTAGAAGAGTACGTAGAGAGAATGCCAGAAGATCAGAAGTACATCTACTATGCATCCGGTGAGTCTATCGAGCGAATCGAGAAGCTGCCGCAAACAGAGCTCGTGTCCGAAAAAGGCTACGAAATCCTGTACTTCACGGATGACGTCGATGAGTTCGCGATCAAAATGATGATGAACTACAAGGAAAAAGAATTCAAATCCGTATCGAGCGGGGATTTGGGAATCGAGCCTGGCGAAGAGGAAAAAGCAGCCGAAGCTGAAAATGAGAACAATAAAGAGCTGTTCGACTATATGGCATCTCTGCTCGAAGGAAAAGTCAAAGCCGTAAAAGCTTCCAAACGATTAAAGTCGCACCCTGTCTGCTTGTCGACAGAAGGTGAAGTAACGATCGAAATGGAAAAAATCTTGAATGCCATGCCGAACAATCCGAATGTGAAGGCAGACAAGGTACTGGAAATCAATGTGAACCATGCGGTGTTCCAGTCATTGAAGGGTGCTTTTGAAACGGACAAGGAAAAGGTCAATCTGTATACGGCCCTCTTGTACAATCAGGCGCTTCTGATCGAAGGCTTGCCGATTCAAGACCCGGTAGAGTTTACGAATGATATTTGCAAAGTCATGGTGTAAGGATGAAGAAAACCCAAGGGGGATGCGATTGTGCATCCTCTTTGTTGCTTTTACGATCATGTGGGAATTATGATAGGAGAGAATCATTCTCAAAAAGAGAGGAGAGTGTTGAATCATCTGGAATCCACTGGAATTAAAGGATCTCGTAACAAGTGCAGAAGAGCTGAAAGCCATGGTGGGAGTCCCACACGAGACCGTTTTGAAAAAAAGCATTGCCCAGGTTGAGGAGCATGTCATCCACTACTTGTCCATTTCACCACTGTTTTTCTTATCAACAGCTGATGCTGATGGGAGATGTGACGTTTCCCCGCGAGGTGACGAGCCAGGCTTTGTCAAAGTACTAGACGATCACCATATTATTTTTCCGGAGCGGATGGGAAACAGACGGGTTGACTCGTTATTGAATATTCTTTCAAATCCGCAGGTCGGCATGATTTTCCTGATTCCGGGCATGGAAGAAGTGTTGCGCATAAACGGCACGGCCAGAATCACGAGAGATGCGGAGTTGTTGGCTCAACAGGAATGGAAGGGAAAAACCCTCGGTCTGGGAGTCATTGTGAAGGTGGAGGAATGCTTCCTGCATTGCCCACGCGCATTTAAACAAGCGAGCTTGTGGAAGACAGATTCATGGCCGGAAAAAGAAGCAATGCCATCTATGCTGGAAATGTTTCGTTCGCACTTGAAAATAAATGGTGTTACCTTGAAGGAATAAGGTTGAGCAAAGAAAAAAACCTTGAACGAGCTTCAAGGTTTTTTTGGTCCCAATCGAGTCTGACAGGAAGCGGAGCCAAGCCACGTATGAGGATTTCCTGCCCAGCACCAGCCGAGCTTCGGTTTGTTTTCGCTGATCCACAGAGCTGTTACACGCCGGTCTCCACAACGAGAGCCAAGCAAGGAAAAACCGTTATTTTTCTTCAGCAGGTCTGGGAAGTGAGTGACGATTGCAATTCCTTCTTCTACCGTTAACGGAGAACGATTTTGCTCCAGGATGATTGGCATCGCATCATTTGGAGCGAGGTTGCGTGTCTCACTCCCCGTATCTACTTCGGTGATCAGGTAAGCCATTCCTGATGGAAGCTCGATACCTTCGATTGGTTTGAAGCGACTGATATCTTCTGCATCCATCACACTGAAGCCAGCTTTCTTTTGCCGTTCGATCGCTTGCATCGCTTTTTCTCCGTCGAACCAATCACCTTTCACGACGAGAACAAAGGGTACGAGGCTCTCTTGCTGGTCGTCTTCTTGAATCGGGAGAGCTTCTGCCAGTGATTGCAGCGGGGCCAAATTTTTCGTAAATTCGTCTGCTGTCATGCCCGCCATTTCAGGATAGCCCTTTTGAATGAGCGTTGTCATTTGCCTTTCGAATTCAGCTTTATACATAAGATGATCCGCCTCCTTCTTTTGTCATATTCATGGTACAACATTTGAGCAAATTCTAAGGTTACTGATGATCTTTACGTAATAAAGCAGTATTTGTTTGAAAAAACTTTATAACTGCGCTTTAATTATTCTTGGTGAGAAAAGAGGAGGAGGGGCAAGGTCATGCGTCCTATCGACATAGCTAGAAAACTGAAGATAAGCACGAGCGCTTTACGAAATTATGAAGAGAAAGGGCTGGTTCCACCTGCCTGTCGGTCTGCAAGTGGCTACCGCATGTATACGAAGGAGCATGTCGCTTATTTTGAATGTATTCAAGCCATGTCCCCGGGCTTTGGAATGGAAGCTACGACTGAGGTTCTGCGACTGATACAGGCTGGACAAGTGGACGCTGCTTTATGGCGGGTGAATGAGATCCAGACCAATTTGCAGCAGGACAAGCAGCTGGCCGTAAGAAACATGCAAATGCTCACTGACACAGGAGCAACAGTAGACAAAGCGGAATCAGGAAACAGCGATGAATGGATGACGATTGGCGAAGTATCTGCACTGACGGCACTCCCTAGCTCTACCATTCGCCATTGGGAAAAGGTCGGACTTATTACTTCCTTTCGCGATGAACAAAACGGGTACAGGAAGTTCAATCGGTCCCACATACAAAAAATCATGCTTTTGCGCACCTTGCGACCAGCCGTCTACTCCTTGTCGGTCATAGAATTAAAGGAAGCGATTGCCCAGATGAATGCTAGTGATGTAGAAGAAGCGAGAAAAATCGCATCCGATACGCTGCGGTACTTGGACCATATGAATCGCGTGCAGATGTGTGGTGTTCACTCTCTCTATCAATTGTGCAGAATTCTTCAGTTGGTTGATTGAGATTTGATATATTCGACGAATCGGGCCACGACGTTAAATTGCAGGGAGGCCTGCCGATACAGCATCCAAGTCTTTCTGGTGATGGGTTGACCGTCGGTTCCTATTAGATCTACGCAATACAGCCCATCTTCCGGTTTGGCGAAGACGCGGGGCACGATGGCGTAGCCCAAATGGTTGATGACCATTTCTTTGCAGGTTTCATAGCTGTCTACCTTCATAGTGATGTTGGGCGGGGCAATATAATTTTCGTTCCACCAGCTCTCGATGGTCTGATGCAGGGAGGAATACGTATATTCCTTGTATTTAATGGCAGTCTTTCTGTCAATTTTGGGCACGATTCTGGGCAGGGAAGGTAATTGGTCCAATTGAATCTCCTCTTTGGAAATCAGACAAATGCGTTCTTCATGAAGCAAATATTTCTCATCGAACCACTTGTAATCTCCCCGAATGATAGCCACATGAATATCCTCGTCCAGTAGCAACTCAAATAATTCCGAGCTCAGTCCCGCGTCTACATTGATATCGATTTTCGGATACAATCGGTTGAATTCCCTTAAGAGCGGGAGAAGGTGATAGCGGCCAAAATAGCTGGTGAAGCCAATACGTAGAGAGCCTTGTATTTCGTCTTGCATGCTAGCAAGATGATTTTTTGTTTTGCGCAATTCGATCAATAGTTTGTTGGCATAAGAGACTAGGTATTCACCCTCCGGTGTGAGCTTGAAGCCTTTCCCCTTTTTCGCCAAAATACTGACCCCAAATTCTTTTTCAATCAGATGAACCCGATATGTTAACGCTGGTTGGGTAATGTAGAGGCGTTCAGCAGCCCTCGTCAGATTCTGCTCTTCGAATATATACTGCAACAATAAACAATCCCTCTCGTTCAACGGATTCCCTCCCTTTTGCATGCCGTCAATCATCCCTCTTTTTCGTCAAGTAGCGTCCATTTCCTTTCTACGAATAGCAATGAGTGACCCTCGTTGCGTGAATACTTCAAAATTTTTTTGGAAAATAGCAAAAAAAACTAAAATATACAGAGGGGACTCTAGTGTGTATATTTTTAATAAGTCCGAATTTTCATATTATATAATTTTTTAACCGATTTCTGGTAATCACGCAAAGCGTCTCAGAAGAAGGGGGAAATGTCATGCATTCCAAGCGTTACTCCACATGGATCGGTATTGCGAGTGTAACGATGGTATTGTTATTCGCTGGCTGTAGTCAGGGAACTGTGAATCAGCAGAGCGAAGCAACTGTAAAGCAATCAGATGCAACAGCCAATCTGTCCCCGCAAAAAGGCGGAACGATCAAGGTCGCCTTTGATGCAGACCCTTCGACACTAGACTGGATGAGTACAGCCTCAAGTGCGACAAAATTGGTTGCGAATCATCTGTATGAGCAATTGTTCGCGCTAGATGAGACCATGACGGAACAGCCGATGCTGGCAAAGAGCTATCAGGTGAGTGAGGATCAGAAGACGTACACGATAGTCCTGCGTGATGGTGTCAAATTTCACGATGGGTCTGTCATGACCGGAGCAGACGTTGTCGCTTCTCTGAATCGCTGGGCATCGATGTCAGCAGTTGGCAAACGAATGGTCAAAAATGTCGAAGCGATCACAGCAGTGAGCACACATACCGTACAGATCGTTTTCAAGGAGCCGTATGCTCCCTTTATTCGTAATCTGGCAGACCCGACACAAGCGATGGTTGTTCTTCCTGCCAAAATTGCGGAGGAAGCGGGAACGACTCCGCTAAAAGAAGCGCAGATCATAGGCACTGGTCCTTATCGTTTGGACAGCTGGAAGCGCGGTCAACGAATCTCGCTAAAACGATTCGATGAATATGCCTCACGGGAAGAAGACTGGGGTGGCTTGACCGGAAAAAAGGAAGCGTTTGCAGACGAAATTCGCTTTGAAATGGTCCCGGATGCTCAGGTACGAATCGATGGGGTTCGTACAGGTCAGTACGATTTTGCACTGCGGATTCCTCAGGATTTGTACCCGCAGCTAAAGGATGCCACCGAATTGAAAACAAGAGTATCGAAGCCTGACAGCTTTATGGCTGTCATTCCTGACAAATCAGAAGCTCCCTTTGACGATTTGCGCATGAGACAAGCGGTCAATCACGCGTTGGATAAGGAGAAAATCGCACGAGCGACCTACGGGGACTTCTTCGAGATGGACGGAGCCATCTTTTTCCCAGATCAGAAGAGCCTTTATACAAAAGAAGGAACAGAAGCGTATCTCGCCTACGATCCACAAAAGGCGAAGGCATTGATGAAGGAAGCGGGGTACAACGGAGAGCCGATCCGTCTGATTGCCACAAGTAGCTACGACGATCATTTCAAAACCGCGCAGGTAGTGGCGGCACAGCTAACGGAAGCAGGGTTTACTGTTGACCTGCAAATATATGAATGGGCTACCTTGCTGGAAAAGGAAAGAAATCCCGCGAACTTTGATCTGGAGATTCAAGGCTTCTCGCCCAAATACGATCCGACGACAATCCCGTGGTTTTATCCCCAATTTCCAGGAAAATACGAGAGCCCCAAAATCATGAGCCTGCTCACGGAATGGTCCACGTCCGGTCAAGGCGAGCAACAACAAAAGCTGCTCGGAGAATTTAACCGGACCGTCTACGCGGAGCTGCCTGTTATCAAAATTACCAACGAAATAGGGATGGGCGTCATCGGTTCGAGAATCGAAGGCTTCGGGGAACGCAAGAACATTACGTTTTGGAATACATGGTTGAACGCGAAGTAGGTAAAAAAGAGGGGGCGTTATCCGGCCAATCCTGATGGTCGGAGCGTCCCTGTTGAGTAAAGGGGGGGAGGATTTGCTACAGTATATTGCCCGGCGGTTGCTTGCTCTGATCCCGGTTTTGCTTGTTGTCGGAATCATTGTATTTACGATTATTCACTTAACCCCTGGCGATCCTGCTATGGTGATGCTTGGAGAATCTGCCTCACCGGAGGAGTTGGCGCAATTGCGACAATCTCTCGGCTTGGACGAACCGCTTTTGACACAGTTTTTCACGTGGGTGTCGCATGTGGTGACAGGCAATCTGGGGACATCCGTCTTTTCTGGTGAGCCGGTAACCCAAACGATTTGGGAAAGCTTGGGCCCAACAGTCAGTCTGACGGTTGTGGCTTCCATAATCAGCTTAATCATCGCCATTCCTACAGCAATCCTTGCGGTGTGGAAGCGGGAGAGTGCACTCGATCCGGCTTTTATGTCTGTGACGTTGCTGGGGGTGTCTATCCCTAATTTCTGGTTGGCTCTCTTGCTTATTTTATTGTTCGCGGTCGTCCTGCGTTGGCTGCCTGTTGCAGGATATGTTCCCATCAGTGAAGGATTCGGAGCCTGGTTGCGTCATTTGATTTTGCCTGCGGTCGTCCTGTCTGTCCAACAGGCGGGGATTATCTCGCGGATGCTTCGAGACGGGATGCTGGATGTGATGCACCAGGACTTCATTCGAACGGCTCGTGCAAAAGGGCTCAAAGAGCGTGTGGTGCTCATGAAGCACACGCTGTCCAACGCGATGATTCCGACGACGACAGTCATTGGCGCAAGCATAGCAGGGCTTTTGGGGGGAGCGGTAGTGACGGAGACGATATTTGCCATTCCCGGTATTGGTGGGTTGATTGTGGAGTCAATCGCAAGACGCGATTATCCGGTTCTACAAGGAAGTGTTTTATTTGTGGCTGGCGTGTACGTTTTGGTCAATCTTCTCGTTGATTTGGCGTATGCCGTTATTGACCCCCGAATCAGATATGACTAAAGCGAAAGGAGTGTCGGGATGCGGAAATACGATGAGAGAATCGGGGGAGGGCGCAGGATTGGTATCGTAGCAGGAGTTCTTCTTCTCGTCATGGTGCTCATGGCTGTTTCGGCACCTTGGTGGGTGACCGCATCGCCAATCGAGATGGAGCCGGATCAGCGACTGTTGCCGCCTTCAGAAGCACACTTGTTCGGGACGGACCACTTTGGACGAGATATTTTCAGCCGTGTTATTTATGCAGCACGCATTTCTTTATCGATTGGTTTTATCGTCGCCCTCTGTACGACCATTCTTGGAACCATAACCGGTCTGGTAACGGGATATTACCGAAAATGGGATAACGTGGTGATGCGGATTGTGGATGGCGTCAGTGCCTTTCCTTCGATATTGTTGGCGATTGCGCTGGTTGCCGCATTGGGAGGCAGCATGGTCAATCTCATTATTGCCCTTGTATTCGCATTTTGGCCCTTCATGACCAGGGTTGTCCGTTCCACTACGTTGCAGTTGTCCACGATGCAGTACGTGGAGGCAGCGCGAGCCACAGGCACTCGCGACCTGGCTGTCCTGTTCTTTCATATTTTGCCGAATGCGCTGACGCCCATTATTGTACAAGCGACCTTTATTTTTGCCGAAGCGATACTGGCGGAAGCCTCTCTCAGCTTTCTCGGCTTAGGAATCGTGCCTCCAACTCCCACCTGGGGAAATATGCTCGGAGAATCCCGCATCTATTTGACGGTGTCGCCGTGGTTCTCGATTTTTCCAGGGGTTGCGATCGTCATCACGGTGTTATCGCTTCATCTTTTTGGGGACTTGCTGCGCGATTATCTGAATCCCTATACGAGGAAGAGTCGTCGCGCAAAATCAATGGCTGCCAATCGTCAACAGGATACAAGGGAAGGCTTGCCATTGACAGCGGAAGCATCCAAGCCGTTCAAGAGGTGAAGAAAATGGACCTACTGAAAGTAACCAATCTGAAAACACATTTTCATACGCGAGACGGTGTCGTAAAAGCCGTCGATGGCATCTCTTTTACTCTGAATCCGGGCGAAATTTTGGGCATCGTCGGTGAATCTGGCAGTGGCAAAAGCGCCATGTCACTTTCCTTGATGCGCTTGCACCATACCTCTTCGGCTTTTCATCCTGAGGGGGAGGTTTGGTTTGAAGGAAGGGACTTGCTTACGATTCGGGAAGACGAGATGCAAAAGATTCGCGGCAACGAGATGGCGATGATTTTTCAAGATCCGATGACGAGTCTGAATCCGGTTTTTACCATTGGCGATCAAATCAGCGAAGTGATTCGCGCACATCAGCAGGTAACACGCCGGGAAGCGAGGGATCATGCCATTCAAGTATTGCGTGATGTGGGAATACCTCAGCCAGAAAAACGAATGAATGAATATCCGCATCAATACTCAGGGGGACTGAGGCAACGGGCAATGATCGCAATGGCACTAGCCTGTCATCCCAAGGTTCTCATCGCGGATGAACCGACGACTGCGTTGGATGTAACGATACAGGCACAGATTCTGGAGCTCATGATCAGCTTACAGCATAAATACAAAACGGCGATCATCATGATCACGCATGATCTCGGGGTTGTCGCGCGGCTTGCAGATCGCGTAATGGTCATGTATGCCGGAAAAGTTGTCGAGGAAGGGAGTGTCGATGATGTTTTTTACCAGCCAGCGATGCCGTATACGTGGTCGTTATTGCGATCGCAGCCGCGACTCGACACCGTCCGGAAAGAAAGACTGCTGCCAATCAAAGGACAACCGCCAAGCTTGATTACGCTGCCCGAAGGCTGTTCTTTTCAACCGCGGTGTCCGTTTGCCACAGAGGACTGCTCACGAAGCGTTCCGGGTCTGACAGTAAAAAGCGAGGGACATCTGGCTGCCTGTATTTTGGATCGGATGGAGCTTGCGCGTCAGATCGGTTTGGCAACGAGTGAGAGGAGATGACACCATGAGTGATTTCATTTTGGAAGCGCGTGATTTGAAGATGCATTTTCCTGTCACGAAAGGGATTCTCCAGCGAAAGGTTGGTCATGTAAAGGCTGTGGACGGCGTCAATCTGCAAGTACGTCGCGGGGAGACACTCGGGATTGTCGGGGAATCAGGATGTGGCAAGAGTACACTCGCCCGCCTCATCTTGCGGCTATTGGAGCCATCTGCAGGAGAGGTGCTCTTTGAAGGAGAGAATATTTTACACTTCAATCGCAAGCAATTGTTGAAAGTACGAAAAGACATGCAGATCGTCTTTCAGGACCCCTATGCCAGTCTCAATCCGCGGATGACCGTAGGCAATATTATTGCCCAACCGTTACGGGCACATGGACTGCAAATAGACAGAAAACGCTATGTACAGGAGCTCCTGGAGATCGTGGGCTTAAGTCCGGAGCATTATGACCGATATCCACACGAGTTTTCTGGAGGGCAGCGACAGCGGATCGGGATTGCCAGAGCTATTGCGCTCAAACCAAAGCTGATCGTATGCGATGAGCCCGTCAGTGCGCTGGATGTATCCGTACAGGCGCAAGTCATTAATTTACTGGAGGATTTGCAAAAAGAGTTCCAGCTAACGCTCGTTTTTATCGCCCACGACCTTTCTGTCGTCAAGCACATCTCCAACCGAGTATCCGTCATGTATTTGGGACGGATTGTGGAAACAGCAGAATGCACCCAGCTCTATGATGATCCGCAGCATCCTTACACCCAAGCTCTCTTGTCGGCAATCCCGCTGCCTGACCCCAGGCTGGAGCGGAAAAGGCAACGAATCGTGTTGAAAGGGGATGCGCCCTCACCAATCAATCCTCCGTCTGGATGTACGTTTCATGTTCGATGTCCGCAAGCAACAGAGTACTGTCGTGAGCATACGCCTAAGCTGGTAAAACAAGGAGGTTCAGAGCATCAGGTGTCCTGTTTTTATCGAACGCATTCATAACAAGGAGGCTGTGGCATGAACCCAGGTGACAAAGGATTATCCTTTTACGAACGCGGGGCAACTACTATGTTTGCCTGCCAATATGACCCGCGCTTTTCTTTTTGTGCATACATTCCCTCTAGCTATCGGGAAGAGGAGTCGGGCTCCTATCCGCTCGCCGTTGTCGTTCATGGGACGGCACGTACGGCACAAGGCTATCGGGATGCCTTTGCTGATTTTGCGGAATCGACGAATACAGTCATTCTGGCTCCGCTGTTTCCTGCTGGAATCGTTGCACCGTGGGAAGTAAGCTCCTACAAATATGTAAAGTGGGGCGACATTCGGTTTGACCACATTTTACTGGCGATGATCGATGAACTCAGTGAGAAGGTACGGATTCAAAAAGACAGATTCCTGCTCTTTGGTTTTTCCGGGGGCGGACATTTTGCCCATCGTTTCTACTATGTACATCCTGAGCGGCTGCTGGGTGTATCCATTGGTGCCCCGGGCATTCTTACATACATCGATCCTACCCAGCGATGGTACGTCGGAACGAAGGACATGGAAGAGTTGTTTGGCAAATCATTATCCCTGGAAGCGATGAGACAGGTTCCCGTACAGATGGTCATTGGCAGCGAGGATGTAGAGACATGGGAGATCAACGACAAGGCATCAGCTCATTGGATGGATGGAACAGATGCGCATGGACGGACGCGTCTCGCGCGATTGGCTGCTCTGCGTGACAATTATGAACAGCAAGGAATTTCTGTTCGATATGATGTGGTTTTGGGTATTGCGCACGACGGCTCAAAGGTACTTGCAGAGGTGAAGGATTTCTTTGCCCAGGTGCTTGCGGAAATGAGAGGGACGTCACAGTTGACAGGATTAGGAGGAGAATCAAGATGAATCCAACCCACACACAAGTGTCAGAGCAGCGTTCGGCGAAAACCTTTCCCTTTTATACGTTTAGAGGGAGCCATCGGGAAATCGGCAGACAGTATGGAGAAGCTTGTGCAGAGCTGATCGGGAAGCACCTCGACTACGCTTTGGCCAGACTGGAATCCAAGGTGAAAATTCCGTCGAGGCAAGCCTTGGAGGAAGCAACCATGCAATATCGTGCCTATGTAAAAAAATACGCGCCTTATTTTGATGAAGAGATACAGGGATTGGCGGAGAGCACGGGGCTTTCGATGGGGGAGGTTTACTTGCTCCAGCTGCGGGCAGAGCTGTACACAGAGTTCGATGCCAACGATGAGTGCACGACGTTTGCTGTTTTGCCGGAAGCGACTGTGGACGGTACTCCGCTTATTGGGCAAAATGCGGATTTACCGGACTTTTACTCGGAAATCGGGATTGTCGCGGAGTTTGTGCCTGATGACGGGCATACTTGTCTGATGCTGACGCCTGCGGGGCAAATCTCCTATATCGGGATCAATAAGCAGGGCCTTGGTGTGTTCGCCAACTTCCTCACCTGTGAAGGATGGCGGGTCGGTTTCCCACGCTACCTGCTGTCTCGACTTGCCCTGACGAAGGGAACGGTCAAGGAAGCTATTGAGTTGGTTCGCAGTGTGCATCGGGCGTCTTCACGAAATCTGATTCTGCTCGATCAAACAGGAACGGCTGCGGATTTGGAGACGACAGCATCGAGAGACAGCATACTGGAGCCTGTTCATGGGCTTCTGGCACATTCCAACCATTATCTGAGCCCTGAATTGCTGGAAGAGGAGCGGTTGGGCGGGGGACATCTGAATAATTCGAGGACGCGCTACGAGCGTATGCGCACACTGCTGGATGACAATCACGGTCAGTTGAACACTCCATTGATGCAGGAGATATTGCGGGATCGGGGGAGTGAGCCATACCCGCTTTGCCGAATGCCGGGCGATGACGGAACCGATTCGATTACGTTCGCATCGGTCATAGCCGAGCCATCCAAAGGCCGATTGTGTATCGCGATTGGGCCGCCGAACCAGTATGAATATCAATACTATTCGTTTACGTCCTGATTAAGCCAATCGGCAAAAGGGATGACGGCATAAGATAGGCTGTCCAAAAGCAGAACGATCTGCGATGGGCAGCCTTTCTATTGGAATCGGCGACGGATACTGATAGCAACTACTACTCGTTGAAATGGAAGGAACTAGATATTTTTTAAAGAATTGATTCAAAATGGATAGAGGAGAGAGGATTGATTCCAATTGTTGACCAGCGTAAAAGTAAGATACCTGAAAATATCCTCCTACCTGAAGCTCTGCGTAGGAGCTGGCGTATCGATAGGGATTCTGGAAGGGGCTTTCCGTTTTCTCCTTTTATTATTGACGGGGGGGCTGAGCCGTTCAGAAGCAACCATTATCAGCATGACTGTGAATGGATGGATGGCGGGGATCTTGCTTGTCTGTTCCGTACCGCTGCTGTATGGCTTGGGCGCGGTCTTGTTTGGTTTCGTCTCCTATTTTCCGTTTATGTACTATCTCAAGTGGAAAAAGGGGCTCATGATCGAAGGGGTATTTGAAGAGGAAAAACACGAGCAAATAATAAAGTAAGCACCTCCCGTTTTCACCGATGTGGCAGTGAAAACAGGGGGTGCTGCTTATTATTCGGCTACCTCTATCTTATTGGTCTTCGCTGTCCGCAGCTTGTAAATCACGACGAGCAGAACAAACCACACAGGCGTGATGAACAAGGCGACACGTGTATCTTCTGCAAGTGCAAGCACAACCAGAACAAAGGCAAGGAACGCCAGAATCAGGTAGTTGGCAAAAGGATACAGCGGCATTTTAAATGGATTCGCTTTTGCCAATTCTGGTCTCGTTTTGCGATATTTCAAATGACAGATGACCGTAATTCCCCAAATAAAGATAAAGCAAACAGTCGAAACACTTGTGATCAGCGTAAACACGCCTTCTGGAATGATGTAGTTCAATACGACTGCGATCAGGATGACCACCGTCGAAAAGAATAAGGCATTCGCTGGGACCTTATTTGCTGTCAGCTTTGTAAGCGGCACAGGTGCATTTTTTTCTTTGGCAAGGGAGTAAACCATCCGGCTTGTACTGAAAATGGCGCTATTACATGCCGAAGCTGCAGATGTCAGTACGACAAAATTGACGATTCCGGCAGCGGCTGCAATTCCAATCGCTGCGAAGACCTGCACGAATGGACTCTCCAACGGGTTGATCGCGTTCCACGGATAAATGCTCATGATGACGATGAGTGCGCCCACATAGAATACCAAAATCCGAATCGGGATTTGGTTAATCGCTTTTGGAATGACTCGTTGTGGGTCTTCTGTTTCACCGGCTGTCAGCCCGACGAGCTCGATCCCAACAAACGCGAACACGACCATCTGGAAGGAGAGAAGGAACCCATTGAAGCCGTTCGGGAACATACCGCCATGACTCCACAGATTCGTAAAGCTGGACGCGCCTGCATTTGTAGAAAAGCCTTTGATGATCATGAAGATGCCGACAAAAATAAGGCCGAGAATCGCGATGACCTTTACTAACGCGAACCAAAATTCCATTTCTCCAAAAAGCTTTACTGTAGCCAGGTTCATGATTAACAAAATCACGAGAGCAAGTAAGCCAGGCATCCACTGCGGTATTTCCGGAAACCAAAATTGCGTATACAGACCAACGGCTGTTAAGTCGGCCATGGCGATGGAAATCCAGCAGAACCAGTAAGTCCAACCCGTGACAAAGGCGGCCATATTCCCCAGGTAGTCTTTGACGAAGTCCACAAAAGAATGGTAGTTCAAATTGCTCAAGAGAAGTTCTCCGAGCGAACGCATGATTAAAAAGCAGATGATGCCCGTAATCAAGTAAGCAAATAAGATGGATGGGCCGGCCAAATGAATCGATTTTCCTGCGCCCAAAAATAATCCTGTTCCGATTGCACCGCCAATCGCGATGAGCTGTACGTGTCTGTTTTTTAGACCCCTCGCCAAGTTTTGATCCTGCATACGATCCACCTCTTTCTATTTTTAGTTAGTTTGTAATTTTTTGATTTTTATTGAACAGATAATGTTCATATTAACATAACTATAGTTGTTTAACATATGTTTATTTATTTTTATAGAAAAAAACTTTTAATGATGAACGGAATAGGAATATTTTAGAAGTGCAGCTCTTTTGAAAAGGGGCTGTGCTTCTTTTTTTTGCAGTTCAGGAAAAAGAATGGTTGACATGATTATGGAAATCATTTAATTTTGCATTAGGGCAACTTTTTTATACGCAAGCATATTAGTTTGCTTCAGTGAATATTATTGGTACAAAACCACATTGTTGTGTGCAAGCATATGTTGATATAGGAAAGACCCGTTTCAGCATGGGTTTCTGAAAGGGATCATATAACGGGCAACTATTTGGAGGGGAAAAATCATGGTATCTGCTATCGCGGTAAGGGATCTGCATGTCTCTTACTTTGGGAACGAAGTCGTTCGGGATGTCTCGTTTGACGTTGAGCTAGGAAGTATGGTTGGCATTATTGGTCCAAACGGGGCGGGTAAATCCACACTGATCAAAGCCATGTTGGAGCTGATTCCGAGAGACAAGGGAAATGTACGGATTTATGACAAACAGACCAATGAAGTCAGGAAGAAAATCGCCTATGTACCACAGCGGAGTCAAATCGATTGGACGTTTCCGATCACCGTCATGGACACCGTCCTAATCGGGACATACCCAAGTGTCGGACTGTTCAAATTTCCGAAAAAAAAGGAAAAAGCGTGGGCGCTGGAATGCCTGAGAAAAGTAGGGCTGGAGGATTTTCGCGACAGGCAGATTGGCGAGCTCTCCGGCGGGCAGCAACAGCGTGTCTTCCTGGCAAGGGCACTTGCGCAAAAACCGGAGCTGCTGCTTCTGGACGAGCCGTTCGTGGGGATTGATGTGGCGAGCGAGGACACAATCATTCGCATCTTGAAGGAGCTGCAGCTTCAGGACAAAACGATCGTAGTCGTCCATCATGACTTGTCGAAAGCGAATGCCTATTTTGATCAGCTTCTCCTCATGAACAAAGAATTGATCAAGTTCGGTACGGTCGATGAAGTGCTGAATCGAGAAGTAATGTCAAAAGCATACGCCTATCAGCTCCAATTTCTCGAAAAGACCGAGGTGCTTGCATAATGGATTTCTTGATGGCAATTGGACAGTATGAGTTTTTGCAAAAAGCCCTGTTTACGTCTGTAGTGGTTGGATTAATTTGCGGGGTCATCGGCAGCTTCATCATCTTGCGCGGAATGTCCTTGATGGGGGATGCCATCTCACACGCTGTTTTACCTGGAGTGGCCCTCTCCTATGCATTTGGAATCAATTTCTTCGTGGGTGCAGTATTAACGGGTGTTCTTACCGCTGTTGGAATTGGTTACGTTAGCCAAAATAGTCGGATCAAGAACGACACGGCAATCGGGATATTGTTCACGTCCGCCTTTGCGATCGGGATTATCATGGTTACGATGCTGAAAAGCAGTACCGATCTGTATCACATTTTGTTCGGAAATGTATTGGCGGTTCGTTCGTCGGACATGTGGGTGACGGTCGGTATTGGGGTCGTCGTTATCGTGACTGTCTACGCGTTTTTCAAAGAGCTGCTTTTGACGTCGTTCGATCCGACGATTGCGGCTGCATACGGCTTACGTAATAATCTCATTCATTACTTGCTGATGACCTTGTTGACGATGGTGACCGTCGCTTCCTTGCAAACGGTAGGAATTGTGCTAGTCGTGGCGATGCTGATTACCCCAGCTGCTACCGCCTATCTTTTGACGGACCGCTTGTCGATCATGATCTTCTTGGCTGGTGGTTTTGGGATGATGTCGTCGGTCATTGGTCTTTATTTCAGCTTTACCTATAATCTGGCCTCTGGTGCCACGATTGTCGTGGTCGCAACTGTGTTATTCTTCCTGGCCTTTCTCTTCTCCCGGAAACACGGGGTGGTATGGAAATCAATCCGGGCTCGGCAAAAACGAGTGGAGCTCTCAAAGTAAAGGAGAATATAGCCATGAAGAAGTGGAATCTGTTTTTCGTTTTTCTTGTATCAACCGTATTGATGGCAGCGTGTGGTGCTCCGCAAAGTGCGAACGAGCCCACAAAATCGGACAGCGACAAGCTTCAGGTCGTGACTACGTATTCCATCTTGTATGACATCGTGAAAAATGTCGGGGGAGATCGTGTTGAGATTCATAGCCTCGCACCGATCGGCTCCAATCCGCACGAATATGATCCACTGCCTGCAGATGTGCAAAAAACGACAGATGCAGACGCTGTTTTCTACAATGGCTTGAATCTGGAGGCGGGTAACTCCTGGTTCAACAATCTGATGACCACAGCGGGCAAATCAGGTCCTGATGCACCCGTGTTCCGACTCAGTGAGGGTGTAGCTGCCAAGCATTTGACGACGAAAGGCAAAGAGAGCGAGGAAGATCCGCACGCTTGGCTGGATGTTCGCAACGGTATCAAGTATGCGGAGAATGCAAAAAATGCCCTGATCAAGGTGGACCCAGCGCATAAGGATACGTATGAGCAAAACGCCAAGAAGTACATCGAACAGCTGACTGCTTTGCACGAGGAAGCCGTTAAACAATACAACCAGATTCCGAAAGAGCAGCGTATGCTTGTGACAAGTGAGGGAGCGTTCAAATATTTCAGCGAAGCGTACGATTTTGAAGCGGCGTACATCTGGGAAATCAACTCGGAGAACCAAGGAACACCAGAGCAGGTCACGCAGGTGGTCGATACGATCCGTGCGAAAAAAATCCCGGCTCTGTTCGTAGAGACGAGTATCGATCCACGAAGCATGGAAATGGTATCGAATGAGACGGGCGTGCCGATAGTCGGGAAAGTATTTACGGACTCCCTCGGAAAGCCGGGAGAAGATGGCGATACGTACATCAAAATGATGGAATGGAACATCAAGACGATTTACGAGGGATTGACCAAAAAATAAGATTCTAAAAGCAAAGCACAGCTCTCTCATCCAGAGGCTGTGCTTTTAAATTCTTCCACTGCTTAACATATTTCATAAGATTGAGGTATAATAGGCTAGTGTGAAAAAGGAATCCGGATATTGAAAGAGAGTGGGATTATGGGTCGTAAGTGGAACAATATTAAAGAAAAGAAAGCATCTAAAGACGCGAGCACCAGTCGTATTTACGCGAAGTTCGGGAAGGAAATTTATGTAGCGGCAAAGCAAGGCGAGCCGGACCCAGAGTCCAACCGTGCTCTGAAGGTCGTCCTGGAGCGTGCCAAAACGTACAGCGTACCGAAAGCAATTATCGACCGTGCGATTGATAAAGCAAAGGGCGGCTCTGATGAAACCTTCAGCGAGCTGCGCTATGAAGGCTTCGGACCAAACGGATCGATGATCATTGTAGATGCATTGACTAACAACGTAAACCGTACAGCTCCTGAAGTGCGTGCTGCATTCAACAAAAACGGCGGTAACATGGGCGTATCCGGTTCTGTAGCGTATATGTTCGATCCAACAGCTGTTTTCGGCTTGGAAGGCAAAACTTCAGATGAAGTGCTGGAAATCTTGATGGAAGCGGACGTAGACGTACGTGACATTTTGGAAGAAGATGGCGCTGTCATCGTCTACGCGGATGCAGAACAGTTCCATTCTGTACAAGAAGCACTGAAAAACGGCGGCGTCACAGAGTTTACGGTAGCTGAACTGACCATGCTGCCACAAAACGAAGTCACGCTGACTGAAGATGTACAAGCTCAATTTGAAAAGCTGATCGACGCTTTGGAAGACTTGGACGATGTACAGCAGGTGTACCATAACGTTGATTTGGGTGAATAAGAGGAATTGAGCGTTAGGGAAGCCTGATAAATCAATGTTTATATGCTTTTGTTCTTATCTAATCAAAATGAGGAATTATTACCGTTTTTCTACGTCAGCGATGATATACATGCTGAATTTAGTATGAAAACACGGTGATATACATCAATTTTGTTATATGTAGGAGAAGGCGTATAATGTATTTATCACCTATGTACATCAAGAAAATACAAAACTATAATAAGTATCAACTGGCAATCTTTTGAGGAGTTTGAGTGAAGCGCCATAATTTTTCGCACTCTGGCTGGATTAAAATCAGCTATAGCAAGAGGGCGTAAAGGTGGCAGGCCAAAGAAGGATAATATTCAAGTAGTGAAGGCTTTAAAGCTATATGATACAGAGCAATACACAGTAAAAGAGATAGAGGAAATGACAGGTGTATCAAAAGCTACATTGTATAGGGAAATAAGAAAGAGGAAAAGTGAAAAGAAAATTGTCTAGGCACTCAATATTGACAGTGAGTGTCTTTTTTATGAGTGGGGGTAGATAACATCAAAATCATTGGTTGATATTTAGTGAGAGGTGTTAGCACACCTACAGTTAGTCTATAACTAAAATTTGAAGCGAAACATAAGTTGCTAATGGTATAATTGGGAAATATTTATCTGATTTGTGTGAAATATAGAGGTTTAGGTGGTCAACTGGAAGGTGAGCGTTTACCCCTAAAATGGTCGACTGTTTGATTAAGGTTTACATAGGGAGCTTTATTGTGAATGACAATGTTATTAGCTAAAAATGAAATATTTTAACTAAATCATTTTCTAAGGTAAGGTGAATCTATGACCCAATTTTTTTCTAACACAAATATTCGTAAAGACTTTTTAAGATTTGAGATGGAAAAATACTCACAAAATAATGAGGTTTTCATAGCAGTCGCTTTCTTCACAAATGATTTATTTATTAAAAACCTAGTTGATAATGGGTGTACAGTTAAACTTATAGTTCGTCTTGGTTTTCCAACTAGTGCGAAGAGTTTAAGAAGAGTAATTAGTTCTAATAAAGTAATGATAAGGTATTATACGTCGAGAAACTTCCATCCAAAGCTATATATGTTTAGTAATGAAGTAG
This sequence comes from Brevibacillus jepli, assembly GCF_047229145.1. Taxonomy (NCBI): domain Bacteria; kingdom Bacillati; phylum Bacillota; class Bacilli; order Caryophanales; family Paenibacillaceae; genus Brevibacillus; species Brevibacillus jepli. The sequence continues at coordinate 3,503 of NZ_JBFEFW010000045.1, read as the reverse complement.
CTTTTGTCGGTTCTTCCAATTTAACTGATGGAGGTCTAGTTTCAAATCAAGAACTGAATGTAAAGATTAATTCTGAAGACCCTGCATTTGAAGAGTTACAACTTATATTTAATGATTATTGGGAGCAAGCAAAAGTACTAACAAATGATATTTTGAACCATTACGAACAAATAACAAACGAACTAGAAAAGATGACCAACGAAGCTGACAAAATAGTGTCAACTGTAATCGGTGAAGTCAACTTTGAAAATATTCAACGCATCGGGAAAAAGAAGAAGAGTGAAAAAAATAAATTCGAAGATTCATTACTGAAAAGATATCAAGAATTTCTCATTAAATTCGAAGACATTAAACAAATTTATATTGAAAACGGAAAAAGGAAAGTAAATGAGGGTGTTCTTCCTTTAAGAATTGAAATTGACCAATTTTTTAATTGGATTCGGCAAACAAAGGCTTGCGGAGAGGAATATTTAAAAGCACCAACCAGACAAGGTTCGGTGCTAAATGATTTTATAAGAGACAAGATAGATGAGTTCATTGATAGTGACTTTAATGATATTATTGCAGTTACTCAAAATAAGTATCCAGTGATACAAAAACATTTTGCAACCGTAGACAGTATTGATGATTCGAGTGAAAATGAATTGTTAGATGCCTTGTTCGTGATAAATGCCTTCTCCGAAAGGTCAAGGTATTACGGCGGTAAGAACTCCCTAAGTGAATCGTTTATTAATGACAATGGGTTAGAAAAAATCAAGTCAACCATCTCTTATCTTTTGCATGGCAAACAATCTTTTAATAGCAGAATAACCAATTGTATTTACAATGATGATTTTAAATTAAAACATTTTGCTTCAAGTTGTGTTCAAGAACTGTATGGTTGGGTTAATGCTGATGATATTCCTATTTGTAACGAGAGAACCTTTAAAGCGATGCAATGGTTAGGATTCGGAAGGATCTAAAATGACAAGAACATCAACAGCCATTCAAAGCCCTACTCTTTAAAGTAGGGCTTAAAATTGTTTTCATTATTGATATTAAGTGTTCCACATTTTCTCTCCTAACCTGGTTGGTATTATACGAATAATTAATTAAGGTATTTTGTAGGTGTTCTACGAACAATACATCGCATTTATGAAGGTGTTTCAACGCAGAACTAATGTGATTGTGTGTTCCAATAATAGTATATTATTACTATTCTGAGATAAGGAAGGGGTGTTACAGTTCTCTGTTACCTTATCAATTTGGTTAGATAACACAATTGAACAGAAAATCGAGACAGAATACACCATAAAAACACGAACATCCAATATTTACATGCAGCAACATTTTGCTATTATTGATGATATAGACCATTTGGGAAAGGAACGTAAGGGAAGTAATAATCATGGCCAATAAGTATATAAGGGGTTATTTTATGAAAAATTCACAGGATAGACCTTTGTCTCATATTTTGTCAAATCGGACAAATATCATTGAATTAATAGTAGTAGGTTTCTTCATTGCATTTGGTACCAATATAATGGTGTCTAGTATAATTGAGTTTGACTTTTTTAAACCCAATATCTTTATTTATATTGGAAGTAGTATAGTAATAATATCCTTTTTATATCTAGTTTTAAGATTGTTAAAAATTAGAAAGTTCACTAAAGTAATTGAGTCTTCTATAATTTATCACAAAAATAAGAATACGTTAGTCAACATACCAAGATATGAATATAGTGAAAAAATGGTTAGATATTTTGAGTATTCTTTTCGAGAAAATAAAGATATTAAAGCAATATGGGAAAAGAATAAATTGAACGATTTATTTCAATCAGACGGTAATTCAGTGATAAAAAAAGGAGTAAACTCAAAAAAATTGGTCAAAGAAGCCACTGAGTACTTAATTCTTGATATTTTATCAACACATTTAACTGACTATTTTAATAATGATGAACTAGACCGTAAAAATATTGAGAAGATAGAAAGAGATAAAATATCTGATATTATAGTGAAAAATAGGTTCTTAGATTTATTTTCCAAACCAATGAGTGAACGGTCTGGTTTTTTAGATGAGAAATCGACATCAGCCGAAAATGTTGTTGTTTCCTATAGGAATGGATATTACTTTAATAAATTTGAGTTAGTTTTACCTAAAAAAAGTAAATTTCTAAGAAGCGAAGATTCTACAATCCTAATTAAGAACAAAAGATTTTCTATGAAAATAAAAGTAATATTTGATGGCTACTCAAACAATAATATTCCTTATTCTTATATAGGGTATTTTAATAATTTGAGTATGAGAGAATACAGTCAACTAAGTGTGTTGGTTCAGATTGAAGTAAAATTCAATTTGATTACATTTGTTTCGCTTTTGGGGTGGGAATACTATAAATGGATTGATTCTTTACTCCAAAAATTTGATTTAGTAATGTCATCGGAAGAATTTCCTAAAACAATAAATTGGAGTTCTAATGAAGTGATTTTAGCCTATTTAGATACGAGACTCCCAAATTACTCCAGAGGACAATATTTTAACAATGGTGGCAAGTTAGATAAGGGTGAGTTAAAACAAAAGGAACTTTTTGTATTTCATGCAAATGTAAGGAATAGAAAATTCGGGAAGATATGGGAAGAGTTATCTGAAGGTACTTATTCTGAATCATTCCTTAAAACTCAGTTATCGGAAAGTTCAATTCAAAAATTACTACAATATAAAGTGCAAGGACAATTAAATAAACTAGATGTATTAGGGGTGTATTATAACGATGATAATACTCGAATGGCGTATAAAATTGAATTAACTGATTTCATAAAGGAACAAGGTAGAGTAAGATTTACTTTTAAGCAAGTTCAAGATACGAAGATAAAAAGTAGCGATGTTTTACAAGTATTAGGTCATAAGTATTCACATAAAACCGATAAACCGCAGTTTATAGTAAGTATTGAATATGACATGTATCAGTTATTGGAAGAATGCAGTAAAGTGAGTTGATTAAATTACTATTATTTAACGTAACAAATACGATTTAAAGACGTTAACCCACTTGTCATAATAATCAAGTGGGTTAATTTTTTGAAAAAATAATATGACGAAAGGATATTTTGTTCTTGTTTCACATGTGGTGAAAAGTATCAAGAGGGACATTTCACGCTGATATGTTAGTGGATGACCTGAAAAGAATTTTAACCGATAATTAGGAGTATTTATAAATTTGGATGTTATTATATAATAACTGCGTACTTCAAAATGATTAGACTATTTGTGAATGTCAATCAAAATGTTGACCACCGTGCTCATCAAAAAATTGACCACCATGGCAAAATTATTACCACCCGATGGGTGGGTAACTTTTTCATGATCACGATTGCTTCAGGCTTTGCTTAAATCTGTAACTATCGCCGTTCATTGCAAAAGCGTGAGCGCGATGGGTAAGTCGATCCACACTCGGGTCTACGCCTGCAAATGCGATCAACTTACTTGGGTGATCAAACCGTTCAATTTCCCCGACTTCAGACAA
>NZ_JBFEFW010000044.1:0-36289 GCF_047229145.1 Brevibacillus jepli | reverse complement strand
GCGTTCGTCCTGAGCCAGGATCAAACTCTCCAATAAAGTTTGTTACTGGTTCAAAGCTGGCAAATCATTTAATGATAAACTCATTAACGCTTTCGCTGTTCAGTTTTCAAAGAGCATTTCGCGCTATCGAGCGCTTCGTTTACCTACTACATTATATGTAGTGGTGCCGGCGATAGGACTTGAACCCACAACCCCCTGATTACAAGTCAGGTGCTCTACCAATTGAGCTACACCGGCATTTGATTTGTTTTTCATCGTGTGCGTTTCGTATGTGTCCCGCTCACGTGTTTTAATATAGCACGTATATTTTTTAAATGCAATAGAAAATCTAAAATAATTTCATTCAAAATAAAAATTAGACAAAAAAAGAGCAGTGGATCGACTCCCCACCACTCTTTTCTTCTATATATTAATATTATCCCGCTCGAAACCCTTCTCCCAAAACTTCCTGAGCAGGACACAAAATAATGAACGCATCAGGATCGACCGAACGCACCATGATTTTTAGCTTGCTCACTTCACTTTGGCTGACAACTGCCATAAGTACCTTGCGTGCGTCTCCGGTATATCCACCAGCACCATCAAGCAAAGTGACACCACGATCCAAATCATACAGGATGGTTTCCCTCAGCGTATCGGTTTCGTTCGAAATGATATAAGCGACTTTAGATGTATTCCAGCCCATCTGAACAATATCAATCGTCTTACTGGTTACAAACAACGCGATGAGTGCATACAATGCTTTTTCCGGATCGAATACAATCCCCGCAAACAAAATCACTAACCCATCAAACACAGCTACACATGCTCCCAGGCTAATTCCTGAATATTTATGAAGGATCTGCGATGCAATCGAAAAGCCACCCGTCGATCCTCTTCCCCGAAACACGATCCCGATCCCTAACCCTACTCCGATTCCTCCATAAATACTTGCTAGTAGAAGATTCGTGGTTAACGGCTGCAGGTGACTCGTTAGCATGACACATAAGGGGAGAATAATCGAACCAACTGCCGCCTTCATACTGTATTGTCGATCAAGAAGTTTAAATCCTAATAAAAACAAAGGAATATTTAATGCCCATTGTACAAGTGCCGGAGAAAAACCAAACAAGTTGTGCAAAATCGTAGACAGCCCAGAAACTCCTCCGGAAGCAATCTGGTTTGGATTCAGAAACAGATTGAAACTAGTCGCCAACACAAGCGACCCTAAAATCAACATGCCATATTCGAGCACTTTTCGCTGCGGACTGTTCATCTGGATTGCAGTTCGTCTTTTTCGCGCCACACGGTTCCACTCCTGACTTTTTCACGTAAGCAAAATCCGCACATACACTACCATGTTTTGGTTGAAAAGAAAACCCCTATTTCCTCTTCCCTCATTATGTAAGATTTACGCATCCTCCAGAAACATGCACATGCACACTCACCCCACAAGCCGGATAAGATATCAAAAGAAAAAGTTGACTACACGCAAAATAATAAGGATAATTACTATAAAGTAATAATTATTATTTAAAAGCGAGGTGACCTGTAATGGATCATCATATTGTCAGTGTCACACAGCAAGTGAAGCATCTGGGAAAAAGGCTAACGATTCAAAGAAGAGCGGTACTCCTCCATATGCTTACCACGCGGAAATTCCACACAGCCAAAGACGTCTACCATGCCTTGAAAGCCGGAATGCCAAATATCACACTCTCAACGGTGTACACGAGCCTCCGCTTTTTTGTGAAAATGGGTATTCTCAAGGAGCATGTTCATCACGATTCCCCGAATCAATTTGAATGTACGGTATCCATAGACGACATTCAGTTGCCGGAAGTCATTTAACCAAAAACAAAGAGGTAGCCACCATTTACGTGGACTACCTCCTTTCGTTTATCCGAAATTTAAAAATCGAAGTTATCCGGATCTGGACCAACCATTTTGTAAATCCCAGCGCAAAATAACCTGGGAGTACGAGCTCAGCGAGTATGGTTGGACCTTGAAAAGTATTCTTGATTCACTCTGCTCATGGGGCGAAAAGCATATCATTAAGGAATACGGTGACAAGTTTGCCGTCTTAGAAGAAAGTATTTTGAATCAGTAACGAACGATGGCATAGTCATATACAGCTCTTCCCAGTAATCCTAGCGTGTGGAGAGCGGATTGTGAAGTAACATCTTTGGATAAGGCGGTAATGGAAAAGCAGCGATTGTTCGTATACAGTAAGCCTACATCATGCTGTCTGCCGGTATCCCAGCCTGATTTACAAGGCAGTTCCCATGCAGGATGGATAGTTTCTTCCTGGCTCGGCAATTGTGACGGCAGGCCATTTCGTACCTGCTGTTTTTTCATTATGGCGATCATCTCCTTGCAGGCGCGCAAAGACAAATAGCTACCTGTTGTGATTTGACCGAGCATACTCGCGATATCCCCTGCTGTTATCATATTGTTATCTGTTACGTCTAATGGGTAGATCATTAGCTTGCGTGAATAATAGCTGCGTCGCATTCCCAAATCGATCATCGTCTGGTCGATCTGCGCTTTTCCCACTAAATCAATCAGCATATTCGTCGCCGTGTTGTCGCTCTGAATAATCATGAGCGTCACCAAGTCACGAATGGTAAGCTTCAAGCCTGGAGAGAGCGCGTACAAAACACCTGAGCCCCCAACCAAATCCTCCTGACGCAATGCGAGTTGATCCTCTAATTGAAAATGCCCCTGCTCACTTGCCGCGAAAACGGCTGCCATGATCGGCACTTTTATCACACTTTCCGCAATAAACAGCTCGTCTGGTACATGTTCAAAACGCATTCCTTGCGCTGAGCTGAGTTCTTCCACAACGACACCCCAAGTACCGTCAGCTTGTCCCAGAATGACTGACAACCTTTTTTCCAACTCCACAGCTTTCCTTCCCTTCTTTCGCTCGCTCGCAGTTTCTTGTCGCTTTCTTTTTATCATACTATTCGGAAAACAATTCAGACAAGTGATGCTCCCTTCCCATGAATCGTTTATCCACCCTGAACTTGGAAATAATACATAAGATAAACCTACGGACAAGGTGAGGCATCATGCAGAAGCCCGACAAGATAGGCATCCGCCAATTCGTCATCCTCGTAACATTTATTACTATAGGAGATTCTATCCTTCTCTTACCTTCCGTACCTTCGACTGAAGCGGGTCATGATGGATGGCTATCGGGAATAATAGGCGTGCTACTGGGGCTAGTCATCGTATACTTGTTCTGTGTAATAGGTCATATGTATCCAGAACAAACGCTGATTGAAAAGAACAAGCTCATATTTGGACGTTGGCTCGGTACAGTCTTTTCAATCATCTTTTTAGGGGCAGTATTAATCAACGGCGCTGTCTTTATCAGGACGATTGGAGATTTCATGACCACGCACATTTTGAAAGCAACACCGATAAACGCCGTCATGTTCTTACTTGTTGCCAGTGCGATATTCGCTGTTCGATTAGGTCTTGAAACGTTCGCACGGACTAGCGAAATCTTTTTTCTGTGGTTTGTTTTTACGTTCGTTTTGTTTTTTCTTTTGCTTAGTCCCTTGTTTCATTTCGAGAACCTTTTGCCCTTTTTGGAAAATGGCATAAAGCCCGTTATAAGAGGAACATTTGCCGTCACCGCTTATCCCTTTTCGGAGCTCATTATTTTTCTGATGATTACCCCGCTCCTTGATAGGAAAGAAAAGCTCACGTCTGCCTTTTTACGTGGAGCTATATACGGCGGGGTTTGTCTTCTTGCCGTTATCTTCTTGTCTCTCCTGATCCTCGGTCCGGAAATGACTGCCCGAGAGACCTTTCCGAGCTACTCCCTCGCCAAAAAAATTCAAGTAGGGGAGTTCTTTCAAAGACAGGAAGCGATGATGGCACTCATGTGGTTTGTCTCCATCTATTTCAAAGTGGTGATGTATATGTATGGCTTCTGCGTAGGCATACAGCAGCTTCTCCATTTAAAGGAGCACCGGGCGCTTACGTTGCCCATTTGCATTCTGTCAGTCGCCATGGCGATTATCATCATTCCAAACAATACTTATTTGTTCGAAACTTATACGTTTTGGCCGTTCTTTGATCTAACCATAGGTGTCTTGTACCCGCTTCTTCTCATCGTCGGCTACTGGATACGGAAGCAAATGAACAACAAGCCGGCATCCCTACAGAAGTAAGGTGTCGGCTTGTTCATGCTTACAGTTGTTGCTTGATGGCAGCCACTCGCTCTACATCGACGTATCGGAGGGCCTGTCCCTCTTCTCGTACTGCCGATCCAAAATGAACCTCCTGGACGCCTGTGCGTTTCACGAGGTCTCCAACGTTTGCCAGCGACAAACCACTGCCCGCCAAAATAGTCAGATGTGTGTTTTCTGTCAGCTTGACTAGCTGCTCGATGCAATCGGCTCCTTCGACTGCCGTTTTTTTGCCGCCAGAAGTAAGAATGGTATGTACTTGCGGATATTCGAGAAGAATGCGTGCTGCTTCGATTTGGTCAACGGCATCATCAAACGCACGGTGGAACGTCACATTCAATCCACCCGCCTCGCCAAGTAACAGCTCCATTCCACGCTGATCGAGCTTATTGTCTGAAGTCAGCATGCCAAATACTACACCTGCTGCCCCTAGTTCGCGGATGATTCTTACATCTTGTCGCATGACCCCAAGTTCCTCAGCCGTATAGCAAAACGACTGGCTATGCGGTCGCACCATGACGTTTACCGGGATCGAAACCGCCTTGACCACCGCGTCAATCAGTCCCCAGCTCGGCGTAATACCTCCCTCCAAAATTCCCGAAATGAGCTCCAGTCGGTCAGCTCCACCCTGTTCCGCACGTTTCGCATCCTCTACTGATGTCGCGATCACTTCTACTAACATGACTCTTCGCCTCCATTCTTAGCATTTGCTTAAAACAAAAACGGGTCGTTTCTCCCCTACCACCAGTTGATTGTCATTTTTTATGGCCTTAGGCGCTAACGCATGCAGTCGGGCGATCGTTTCCTGGTTATCATACTGAATCTGCTCCAAGATCGACGCGATGATAAGAGGCCATACTACTTCCGAACCATTCAGTACTTTAAGCGAAAAGCTGAGTCTCTCTTTTTTTAAAGCAAAGCCGTATACACCCATCGCTCCGCCTTTGGCAATGATATTATCGTCCATCAAGAGAGCCGTACAGATGAAGTTGTGACTGGCAATGATCTCAGGACTGCTGGTCATCCAGCCGGCAACTCTCACGACTGCCTGCCGCGTCTCACGATCCGCAATCAGCTCCGGGCAAGCGAGCTTCATATACGCAATCGCCAAGTACTTAAGCGGCAGTGCAAAAACCGGAAAGCCGCAACCGTCAACACTTAACTGAACCTGCTCCCTCGGATAGCCAGCCAGATTGGCGAATACCTCCAATGCCTCCTGTTGCGCCGGATGCTCTGCCTTGTAGTAATCATGGGTGGAATATCCTTGATCCTTCGACAGCGCCAAATACCCCAAATGCTTGCCCGCACAATTATGAAAAAGTCTGCGCTTCGCTACGCCTTGGGACAAGCAAGCAAACTTCGGTTCTTCATTTAACGGATAAGTCGGGCAGGTGAGCAGTTCCTCTTCCTGAATGCCAGTCTTTCGTAAAATCGACTCCAAGCCCTCCATATGATAGGCTTCACCGCGATGAGAGGCGGCAAAGAGCGCTGCTTCACTGCTTTCCAGTCCGAATTTTTCATCAATTTTACGCATGGCAATCGGGATAGCTTGAAAAGGTTTGGCTGCGGAACGCAATAAGGTGATATGGTTCTCATCGCCCGCTCGGTAGACGACCTCTCCTGTTTCATTCACACCACACACGATACCGTTATGTACGTTTTCCAGAATTCCGCCGCGATATTCTTCCACTAATGGAACATCTCTCATCAGAATCACCCGTTCTACTCAATGTTTATCGATTATGAAAAAACACTAGCAGTAGCACCCGCTTTAAGTCAATCGTTTTTCCAAGGGTTTATTCCCCGCTTTGGCGTTGATTGTAGTATAATGACACAAGGTGCCCATTTGGGTTCCGCAAGTAAAATAAGAAATCCGTGCAGCTGCACGGGAGAGGTTCGCGAACTCCCTCTATAAAAAACTAAGCTGGATAACAGTACCTTTCTTTGGTATTGTTTTTGTTTTTTGCAGGAAAGTTCAAGAACTCTCTTTCTTCCTAACTAAATTACAAGGAGATGGAGAGCAATGAAAAAGGAAAAAGCCGTTGTCGTCTTTAGCGGAGGTCAGGACAGCACAACCTGCCTGTTTTGGGCGAAAGAGCAATTCGGCGAAGTAGAAACCCTCACGTTTGATTACGGGCAGCGACACAAGCTGGAGATCGAGTGCGCCCAGCAAATTGCCGCTGAACTCGGTGTCAAAAACACCGTATTGGACATGAGTCTGTTAAACCAGCTCGCGCCCAATGCACTGACCCGCTCAGATATTGACATTACCCAGGAAGAAGGCCAATTGCCATCCACGTTCGTCGACGGGCGTAACTTGTTATTCCTTTCCTTTGCAGGCGTATTCGCCAAGCAACGGGGAGCACGCCACTTGGTTACCGGAGTATGCGAAACCGATTTTAGCGGTTATCCCGACTGCCGTGACGCCTTTATCAAGTCATTGAATGTGACACTGAATCTGTCGATGGACTATCCGTTTGTGATTCACACGCCGCTCATGTGGCTGAACAAAGCACAAACGTGGAAGCTGGCGGACGATCTGGGTGCCTTCACCTATATCCGCGAAAATACCCTCACCTGCTACAACGGCATCAAAGGAGACGGCTGCGGGGAATGCCCTGCCTGCGACCTGCGAAAAGCCGGACTAGACACGTATCTTTCTCTGAAAAATCAACCTGGAGAACAAGCCTGATGAGCGCGAACTTTGACTTTCGTATCGTCGATCGCATGCAGGCACTGGGTACCCATATTGAAAAATCACAGCTTCGCTACCATAACAAACGCGTTTTGGTGAGCAAGGAATTTACTTTTGACGCTGCACATCATCTACATGCCTATGAAGGAAAGTGCAAAAACCTTCACGGCCATACGTATACGGCCGTCTTCGGCATTAGCGGTTTTCCAGATGAGATTGGGCTCGTCATCGATTTTGGTGACATCAAGCAAATCTGGAAGGAACACATCGAAATCTATTTAGACCATCGCTATCTGAATGAAATGCTTCCGCCGATGAATACCACTGCCGAAAACATGGTCGTCTGGATTTTCGAAGAGATGGAAAAGCAATTGCAGTCGGATGCATACCGGGATCGCTATAACGGAGCTCGCGTCGAATTCGTCCGCTTGTTTGAGACACCAACGAGCTATGCAGAGGCAAGACGGGAGTGGATGTCGGAATGATCCCGGTCTTGGAAATATTCGGCCCGACGATTCAGGGCGAAGGAATGGTCATCGGGCAGAAAACGATGTTTGTACGAACAGCTGGCTGTGACTATCGTTGCAGCTGGTGTGACTCCGCTTTTACTTGGGATGGATCTGCCCGTGATGAAATCCGGCAAATGTCGCCCGAGGCGATCTGGGAGGAGCTAACCCACTTGGGTGGAAATCGTTTTTCCCATGTCACGATCTCTGGGGGCAATCCTGCCCTCTTAGCTGGCATCGGCGAATTCATCTCCTTATTGAAGGAGAATGGCATACGCACAGCAATAGAAACACAAGGCAGCAAGTGGCAAGCGTGGCTCCCACAGATTGATGACATTACGATTTCACCGAAGCCGCCCAGCTCCGGGATGGAAACAGATTATCAAGCACTCGATCGAATTGTGCACGAGCTCCTGGAACAACAGCATCCGGGGCTCAGCCTGAAGGTTGTCGTTTTTGACGACGCAGACTTCGCGTATGCACGGACGATTCATCAGCGCTATCCAGATGTTCCGTTTTACTTGCAGCCAGGAAATAGCGATCTGGCTGATGCAGATACGCCGCGGCTCCGGGATAAGCTCTTGGAGAGCTTTGAATGGCTCATCGACCAGGCGATGGCAGCACCTGACATGAATGACGCGAAAGTTCTTCCCCAACTGCATGCGCTCGTCTGGGGAAATAAACGAGGCGTCTAAACGATAGTTTACTCTCATTGAAGAAAAGAGGACTGTACTCATATGGCACACCAACATGAACGCGATTTATCTTCCCTTACTCTCCTGGGGAATCAAGGAACGACTTACAACTACTCTTATGACCCAAGCGTTTTGGAGTCTTTTGATAACAAGCATCCGTACCGTGATTATTTCGTAAAATTCAACTGCCCGGAATTCACCAGCCTTTGCCCGATTACCGGACAGCCAGATTTTGCGACGATCTATATCAGCTACATTCCTGACATCAAAATGGTAGAGAGCAAATCACTCAAGCTGTACCTGTTCAGCTTCCGCAATCACGGTGATTTCCATGAGGATTGCGTCAACGTCATCATGAATGATTTGATCAAGCTGATGGACCCACGCTACATCGAGGTGTGGGGCAAGTTCACTCCACGCGGTGGCATCTCGATCGATCCGTACTGCAACTACGGGAAACCGGGGACGAAGTATGAGGAGATGGCAAGTCATCGGATGATGAACCATGATATGTATCCGGAGAAAGTGGATAATCGGTAGAGATCGAGCCTCTCATGCCTACGGTTCAGGAATTCATAGAATCGCCTCCTAACGGGGGCTTTTCTTTTTATGGGGCGAGCCACTTGTTTACCTTCACTTTCGAAATACTGCATTACATACTCCATCTTCTAAAAATAGGTATTATACGCACGCTGAATGCCTGTACCATTCATTTTCAAACCTCATATATTAAAAATGATCATACGAATATGGAGGTATGCAACTTGGCAATTAGCCCACTATGCCGTAGGTTTTCTGCGATCCTTAATGCACAGGCCACCGTCATTAATGGTGTTTGTACTGCCCAGACTCTACGGACCAATATAAGAGCTACCATTCTAGGAAGACGGTCGAACTCTGCGTTGACCATCCCCCAATTCCACTCTTTTGAGAGTATTAGAGCGAATGGCACTGCACTTTGTTTGGGAGAAACAGTAATCCTTACACGTGAGATTAACCCTTTTATCTCGCGTCTCCGAAGTCATGGTATAAAGATTACTGCTCTGCATAACCACTGGCTGTTTACTAACCCAAATCTTTGGTATATCCACTATGAAAAGATTGAGAGACCATTGGTTTTTGCCAGAGCCGTACGCGATGCTCAGAGTGTGTTAACGAGAAGGATTGTACGCCCGGTTGTCTGCAGAAAAAAAAGATAAGAAAACTACGGCGGTCGGTCGAAAACACGACCGCTTTTTTTCTTATTTTCAAATGGGAAACCAAGGTCGTGATTGTTGGTGTGACCATTCTCCTTCTGCTACGGTTTACTGCGGGAGGAGGTGATAACTATGACCAAGCATCTGTATTTCTACGCAAGCTTCGAGGATGCAGCGCGACTCAATCGGGAGTTGATTCAGCTCGGCTACAGAAATTACTATCTAGAGCCCCATGAACATCTGGTTGCTTTTGTTTTCGAGCCCGTTACCGAGGTGAGCCATGCTATCTTGAAGCACTTGTTTGATGCAGATGGGCTGTCACACCTAGAAAACTAACTCTGCAGGGCTGGTGCTCCTCGAAGGGGGCATCAGTTCCTAAATGGGTATTTTTTATGTTTATTTCTTAACTAAAAATATTGCTAATTTTTGGATGAATAGTTAATGTATTGTTGAACCCTAATTTCTTGGAGGTGGAAAGGTTGAAAAAGTTTTTTCAAGCTACTCTGATCGCATCACTTTCTGCCCTGTTGGTAATTCCAACAAGCGCTATAGCAAGTAGTCCCCAACCACAGTCTACAGACGCGATTGCTCCTGTTTCGAAACCGACAGAAGTTTTGCGTTACACTAAATTAGCGAGTAGAAGCTCTGTTGACTCTAAAGTGTTCGAAATTAAGTCACCTGGAAAACTAACTGTTCATGTCACGCAGAAAAGCAGGCTTTCCTCCATTAAACCCAACTTGACCTATCGAATCTTGAGTTTTGGTCCAGAAGGTTCTAGTACAGTGGGTACTGGACGTTTTGAGGGTAGCGGATCCTTTACTTTTACAAGCCCCGAAGATTTACCCGCAGGAAAATACTATATATTGGTAAGGAACACCGGAATCGGGAGAGCAGTTGGAACGGTGTCAGTGACTATTCCGTAAATGCTCGGATGATTATGGAGGCTTTCACCTATGAAAGCCTCTTTTCTCTACGCAATCCGGGAGATTTTCTTGTAACGATTGTGTTCATCTCTTGTTCATGTTCAATGATTACACTTACAAGCGTAGTCAAAAGAAATGGTACAGGAGATGATCTTAACATGTTAACAGCAGCTGTCATTTTTATAAATCTCGCTCTACTTGCCTATACGATTGGCGTATGGAGCGAAAGACGTTCTGGAGAACTAAAGCTGACACACCTAATCTTTTTTGGGTTCGGTTTAGTATTCGATACCATCGGAACAACCTTTATGAAATTACTCGCTGAGAGCTCCAGCTTAAATTTGCATGGCATTACTGGGTTGATCGCTCTGATCTTGATGTTCCTCCATACTCTGTGGGCATGTGTCGTTTTGTGGAAAAGGAAAGAAAAGCAGATCAAGCAATTCCATAAATTTAGCATGATCGTGTGGATATTATGGCTCGTACCTTATTCCATTGGCGTAGCGTTAAGCTTTATGAAATAGGCGAAGCCCCATTACGTTGTCTACGTTAAATTAGCAAAAACCCATCATAAGCTTCCATATATCGTGGAATCCTAAATGGAAGCAATCATCCTGAGGAGGTACATGATGGGCACGTTTTACGAGAAATATGGTGGCGAAGATACAGTTGCGAAGGTAGTTGACTACTTTTACGATTTAGTTTTAGCTGATGACACCGTGAACCATTTTTTCAAAAACACGGATATGGAAAAACAGCGTAAACACCAAACAAAGTTCATCAGCTATGCATTAGGTGGTCCGAATCAATATACGGGCCAGTCCATGGCAAAGGTCCATGAAGGGATGAATCTGCAACCCATTCATTTTGATGCCATCGTTATGCATTTGCGTGCTGCCCTTGCTCACTTTGGTGTCAGCGAAGAAGATATTGCTGATGCTCTGAGCAAAGTCGAGTCACTAAGGGATGATGTTTTGTATAAATAGCCGAGGTACTCGCCGCATAACTAACTTCACATGTCATTTACTCTCAGTGGCCGTTCGTTTTCGAGTGGCCTTTTTTTCTTCATTGCGTCGTATAAAATAAAAGTAACGTAATGAACATTGGAGGAAGATTCGAAATGGAGAATCAATATTTTGTTGGTTGGGGTACCTTGGCACTTATCAACGCCGGACTAGCCCAAGGAAAAAATCGCAGTGGTCTTAATTGGTTTTTACTCTCTTTATTTCTTGGCCCAGTTGCGACGCTAATTATTGTAATCTGGGACAAATTGCCCGAGCAAAAGGACTTGTCGCAGTGAGCATTTTGTTAAACCCTCTCGTTATGCTAAATAGAATCACTTGGAGGGACTACGGTAAGTATTCAAGGCCTTGAAATTGCTTTTAAGATATTTTTCGCTCGATCGTCTAATTCATAATCTCTTTCTATTGTACTGGGCTGGTTAGCTATCTGCTTTAACTCTGGCTCTAATTCCTTGACAATTTCTAATGGTAAGTCGTTTATAATCCAACCAAAACAGGCGAACTTCCAATCATCATCATTAGATTCCAAGACTTTTTTTAATTCAGGAATCATTTCTCTTCCACACGAAACTAAAATTTGTGCAATACCACGAGCTACAGGCCAATTTATATCCTGAACCCATTCAAACAAATCTGGTAAGACTGGCTTTAACATTGCTGGATTCAATTCTTTTAATCTGTTCACACTTTCCAAGTCATGTTTGTCCTTTGGTATGAAAGATCTTATGTTTTCCATATTCGCTCTCCCTCTCAACGATTGGGGTGGTCGCCATCGCTTTTCTCAATACAAAAAGGATGCCACACGATTCGCTGTATTACCTCTCCCGTTAATAACGGCTCCATTTCTTTTCATACAAAGCTAGGATTTACGATTGAAAAAGGAGATAAATTGGTGGACGGCATTCATGTCACTGCTAACTACGATGGCAAAGGAAACGACCGGGTTTCTTTTGTAAAACAAATTACATTTTGAAACGTTTTATTCTTCAAAACGTAGTAACAATCAAGTTAAATTATTCCAAAATAGCAGGTGGTTCCCATTTTAAAAGCACTTGGTTTCGGGGCGGCTTTGCAGATCCTATGCATGATCATAGCGATATCGACAGGGAACATTGATCAAGCAGGCAATTATGCGGAGTACCTTACATTTGGTCTCATTACGCTAGCTGGATTAATGGTCTATAACGCACTTAGCGCCCCCTCATTTTATTACAAAGAGCATGAAGTTCAAGACCATAAAAGCAGATGGAAATGGACCTTTTATTTCCTGCTTGCCTCGGTCCCAAGTGGCATTTTTGCTGCTATCTTTTTCAGCTTTTTTGATTCGTAACCAAATAGCACCATTTTACGTATTAATCAATAGCCACTCCAAAGTAATCTTTCACCGGGAAGGATGCGGTCTATTTTGAAAAAAGTAAAAGTAATATGGGGCTGGACCAAAACGTTGGGTGTCTCTATTTCACTCGCTATGTTCGTCAACATATTTGTCCTCCAACCTTTTAAAGTAAATGGTCAGTCAATGGAACCCACTTTACAAAATGAAGAGCGAATCTATGTGTCGAAATTATCGCACACATTCTCTTATCTCCCTGAGTATAACGATATTGTTGTCGTTGACAGCCGCGTAGATCGTGACCGTACTGTAAAAGATGACATCCTCGAAAATCCTCTCTTGATGTTAGCCATGGGGAAAAGCGATACCAAAACATTTTGGGTAAAGCGAGTTATTGGCAGACCCGGCGATGTATTGGAGTTCAAGAACGAGACTGTGTATCGGAATGGAGAGGCATTAAACGAGCCGTACATAAAAGAAAAGATGATCAACCTTCCCGATTCCAAAATCGTCATACCACAAAACCATGTGTTTGTGATGGGAGATAATCGTAATAATAGCGATGATAGTAGAGACATCGGTGTGATTCCACTCGACCATATCATGGGGAAAAAATTGTTTTAATCAGACGAGAGCCTTTCCGAAGTGGAAGGCTCTTCTTTCCGTTTGTTTTCCATTTATCAACTGTAACCTCGTTCGTCATCAAATCGTAATAACACCACGAAATTCATTATAACTAAAAAAATCAACAAAAACTTCAAACACACTACCTCAGTGAACCAAGAACACTGAGAGATGACATACATGATTCAAGCGAGGTGACTCAGATGATCAAAAGAACATTTGTACCAGACACTATCTATGCTCATACAGGGCCAGTTATCGTACCACCACAAGCAGAAGTCAAAATCCAAATCGATCTGAAAGATCCAACCTTGGAGATAAAAGAAATATTCTACACCACAGTCACTGGTAAAAAGTCTGTTTCCATTACGGATAAGGTGATCGTTTCTACGCATCAATGGGATATCTGGGTTTTTAATGCGCATACCAAAGATGCTGCGACAATTGATAATATTGTGGCTACCTACGCCAACCTATTTATATAGCTCTCTATAGTCTGGCGAGCCGTGCAATTGTGATAGTATGGAAAAAGAGACCATTCAAAATGGAAAGGGGAAAAACAGATGTACCGCCACATTGGAGTATATGGCATCTGTGTAGTCAATCAGCAATTACTTGTCGTACACAAAAAGCGGGGACCCTATATTTATCGGTATGACCTTCCAGGCGGAAGAATGGAAGAGCATGAAACATTGTTAGAAGCCGTCGTACGTGAATTTCATGAAGAAACAGGATTGGACGTTGAAGTTACCCAGTCTCTAGGTCTCTATGATTTTGTCATTACCAGATTAGAAAAAGCAGAGCATCATGTGGCTGGGCTGTATTTGGTCACCATCACTGGTGGTCAAATATCCGCAGAAGGCGATGATCATGATTCATCTGGAGCACAATGGGTTGACATCGATAAGCTTCGAGAAGACATTGCGTCCCCGCTTGTGATGAAGGTAATTCGATACATCCAAACAGGAAAACTAAACCTTCAAACCGTTTACTATCAAGATTGGTTGATTCTTGATGCTCCTCCAAACGTTTAGTCCCTATTTAATCCGTCTCCTCCCACACCCCCATTTGAAGAGCATCTTTGCAGTCCCTTTTTCTAGCGTATTTCTCTGGCAAGTAATTAAATCCCTAGACTGATGTCCGTTTCGAAACGCCTGACAGCCGCATTTATTAGTTGTAAATGCATGAAAAGGGGCGTTTCCAGATGAGCTCACATCACTCTCATTCATTACGCTTTATAAGATTTCGTGATATTCCAGGACACGTACATGGATACGATACGCGGACAACCATTTCAGGTCGTCACCGCCACCGATTGCGTGGAAGAACATCTCCCCCACATGGCATGCCGGATCGACACGCTCATTACTACGAAGGTACCACTACGTTTGATGATGGACATGTGCATCGCTACAGTGGATGGACTGGTCCACCTATTCCTCTGCCGGACGGAAGTCATTACCACGAGTTTTCAGGACAAACCACTTATGACGACGGACATATTCATTACTACCGGGGAGTAACCAGCGAGGCACTGTTTTAAGTGAATAAGGCTGTCTCTATCGAGCAGCCTCTTTTCATTCATCCTCTTATTCCAACTCCAACACCACCGGGCAGTCCAGCGTATACAGATTGCGGTATCTTGGATTTTCCCGATACAGCTGCTCATGCGTCCCCCGCATTGAGATGACTCCCTGCTCCATGAAAATGACCTCGTCCATTTGCTCGACACCACTCAAGTGATGAGTAACCCAGATCAGCGTTTTCCCATCCAAGACACGGAAGATCGTCTCCATCAGATCGCGTTCGGTCAAGGGATCTAACCCCACTGTCGGCTCGTCAAGAAGAACAATCGGGTTATTTTGCAGCAAAATCCGGGCAAGGGCTATACGTTGTCTTTCCCCACCAGAGAAGCGAAGACCGGTTTCCTGCATCCGTGTGTGATAGCCATCTGGAAGGGATTCAATCAGCTGGTCAAGACCGACTTGAGCTGTCACAGCGCGCACTTCTTCATCGGACGCATCTGCTCGGCCGAGCCTGATGTTATTGGCTACGGTTGTGTCAAACAAATAGGGCTGCTGATTCAATACGGAAAACAAACCTGCCGAAGCTTCCTCGGATTGGACAGACTGACCATTCACCGTCACCTGACCTACTTCTGGTTGCAGGGCACCCCGAATCAAGTTCAGTATCGTAGATTTTCCAGCTCCGCTACGCCCAAGCAATGCGATTCTGCCCCCTTGAGGCACCTCCAGAGACACATCCTGCACACTCCAATTGCTGGCTTGTGGGTAGCGAAAACTCACATGCGCAAGCTTCAGACTTCCGCAAGCTTGCTCTACCGCCTTCTCCTCCTGTGCCGTCACATTGGCTGTTCTCTCTCCTTCGAGCTCTCGAAGACGCCCCAGAGACTCCCGGTATTCTGGCATACGCACAACTGCGTCAGAAATACGTACAAATGCATCCATCAGCGGAAAGGCCACCAGCCCAATGGCCGCAATCAACGTACCGGGAATTTGATTCGTAGCGGCAAGTCCGCCCGCCCAGATGACCAGCAAGACAATGGTACCTCCGATGGCGCACTGAGAGATCCACTGTACACGCCACTCTCCACGTCGAATGGACTTATCGATCTGTGCGGCTACCTTTTGCCGACCTGTAAACAGCTGGAGAAACTGCTGCGTACGACCGCTGAGAATCCAGTCACTCATGCCAAAAACAGCATCGGTCAGCTCCCGGTATGCTGCCCGTCGCTCCTGCTTGAACCGGCGGCTCTTGGCAATGGACATCCACAAAACCACAGCCGGTGCAACAAACAAGAGAAAGCCACAATACAGCGCCATCAACAGGGCGAATTTCCCGTCCATCCTTCCCAGCGCCACAATACCTGCCCCATACAGAAGAACCGCCGAAACTGCTGGGAGCACAAAACGCAGATAGACGTTCTGTAGTTGTTCGATGTCGTCTGCTAGCACACCAAGCAAGTCTCCCGTACGAAAACGAGTACCGAGTAGCTGCGCTTGCGGCTCGATGGTCTGGTACAACCGCACACGCATGCGCGATAAAACACGCAAAGCAGCATCGTGTCCAACCAAACGCTCCAAATACTGAATGACTGCTTTGCTAAAGCCAAAAGCCCGGACAAGTACGATCGGAACATAGACCATTAAGACGTTTTCGGGCTTGAGTGCCGAGCGGGAGATCAAATACCCGGACGTATATAGCAAAGCACCGGCACAAGCGACCGCCAAGGTTCCCAGCAAAGCCGCAGCAGCAAACTGCCAGAAGTGCTGTCGAAAGTATGGAAGAAACCACCCCTGATTCTCTTCTCGCGCTTCCCTCATCCTTTCTCCCCCTTGGAACCAGCTGTCAACAGCCGATAAAAAATCCCTTTTTGTGCAACGAGCTGCTCATAGGTCCCCGCCTCTACCAGTCGTCCCTGATCGATTACCCAAACCCAATCCATGTCTCGCATCCAATGCAAACGATGTGTTGCCAAAAAGACGCGTCTGTCGCCAAACACCGACAGCATGGTCTGTTTAAGCTCCCATTCTGTTTCAATATCTAAATGAGCGGTCGGCTCGTCGAGCAAAATCACTGGCCGATTGCCAAGCAGCGCACGTCCCAATGCAACCCGCTGTGCCTGTCCGCCGCTTAACGTGCGGCCCCCTTCACCGATGATTTCGTCACAGCCATTTGGCAGGCTGTCTACCAGCTCTCCCAGACCAACATCGCGAATCACCTGCTCCACCTGTTCCTGTGTCGCTTCTGGCTCGTAGAAGCGAATGTTATCCGCCAGCGATTGACTAAACAAATACGGATGCTGCGGAATATAAGCGATTTGCCGCTGCCATTCCTTTATGGCATCCCCCGTGATTGGTTGCCCGTCTACCTGCAGCACGCCAGCTTCAGGATTAGTAAAACAGCCTAAAACTCCGAGAAGTGTTGATTTGCCTGCGCCACTCGCGCCGACAATGCCCACTTTTCGCATGTTGCTTCCCAATTCCGCGGATACGTCACCAAGCAGCTGTCTTCCATCCTCGCCAACCACACGAATATCGGACAAGCTGATCGTTTTGTCCCATACAACTGGCAAGGACGTCCCGCTATCTGTTGCATGTGTTTCGTTTTTTTGCTCCTCCGAGGAGTCGGTATCCATAATCGTCCGAATGGTCCCCAATGCTTCCTTACCGTCCAAGGAGGCGTGGTAGTCCGATCCCAGCATCCGCACAGGCAAAAAGTATTCTGGTGCAAGAATCAGAATGACCAATGCTGTTTCAAATCCAAAGTTCCCTTCAATCAGCCTCAACCCAAGGCCGACCGCAACAAACGCAACGGACAGCATACTGAAGAAATCCAGTGCCAGGGATGACAAGAAGGCGACACGCAGTGTGCGCATCGTAGCAGATCGATATTGATCGCTCACTCTACCGACGGTCTCCCCGTGATCTTTGCTGCGTCCCAAAAAGCGCAGCGTCGTAAGCCCGCGAAGCGAATCGGTAAAATGATGGGATAGCATCCGGTATGAACGCCATTGTTTGTCTGCCTGTTTACGCGCCGCCAGGCCAAGTACGATAAAAAATCCGATAAGGACAGGCATCGTTACCGTCAGGATCAGTCCAGAAATAACATCTTGCATGTAGACAAAGATCAATAGCGGAAACGTTACAAAAACCATATCCAGCGTGCGCGGAACAGACAGCTCCAGATAAGTACGAACGCGATCAACGCCTTCCAGAACTAGCGTAACGAGCTTGCCGCTTCCTTCACTGGCAGCAAAACGCGGACCGCGCTCGAACAACCGGGCTAACACACGTTGCTGCAAAGACTCACTGGACGCTTCAGCAAAACGGCCAGCGACTTTCTTTTGCAGCCAGACGATGGTATGTCGAGCGGCAACCATGAGCAAAAACAACGCAAGCGGCTGGTACGCCATCTCGGCCGCTTGACCCTCGAATAATATGGCAATCGACTTCGCCAAAAGCAGTGCCTGACCGATAATCGCTGCACTTTGCAGGAGGGAAAGACCGGCTAGCAGCAGCATAACCGGCCGGATTCCCTGAAGACGGAATATTTCCTTGTCCATCAGTACTCCAGATGTTCCTTTTCAGTAACTCGTTTGTGGAAAACGAAGTAGCTCCAAGCTTGATAGGCTAGCACAAACGGTAAAAGCACTGCTGCAACAATGGTCATTGCTTTTAACGTGTACGGGCTCGAAGCTGCATTATAGAGGGTCAAATCGAACGCGCTATCAATCGTGCTGACCATCACTCGTGGGAACAAGCCGATAAACATCGAGACGAACGTCAACAGGATCATCGTACCTGTCATCCCGAATGCCCATCCTTCCCTGCCTTGTCTCAAGAAGTGACGAGCCAGAACAACTGCCACAACTCCCAAGACCACGGCTACTGACAACAAAACACCCTGGCGCTCAAACAGATCGGTTACCATAAATGTCCAGCCTACGAGCACTGCCATTAATACGGCTTGGACCGGCAACAGCTTCGCCGCCAGTACTCGTGATTTCTCACGCAGCTCGCCCACTGTGCGCAGCGAGATGAAGTTGAGTCCGTGCAGCAAGCATAGTCCCGTTACTGTCACACCTGCCCACAACGAGTAGCCGTTCACGATGTCAGAGAAGCCCGCAGTCATTTCCATATCCTGATCAATTGGCACACCTTTCACCAGGCTGGCAAAGATCATTCCGAACAACATCGGCGGTACAAAGCTTCCAAACAGAATCGCTGCGTCCCATGTCTTTTTCCAAGCCTCGCCCTTCCCCTTGCCTCTAAACTCAAATGCCACGCCGCGCCCAATCAACGCTAGCAGAATCAGCGTAAGCACGAGATAATACCCGCTAAACATTGTGGAATACCACTCTGGAAACGCGGCAAACATCGCACCAGCCGCTGTAATCAGCCATACCTCATTGGCATCCCAGAACGGACCGATTGTATTAATCAGAACCCGGGTTTGCAAATCATTTCGTGCTAGCAGACGCGTCGCCATACCGACACCAAAGTCAAAGCCTTCGAGAAAGAAAAATCCGGTAAACAGAACAGCAATGAGCAGGAACCACAGTTCATTAAGCTCCATAACCTTCACTCCTTACACGATCAAATGGATCCTGAACCTTCAGATCCTCTACTTCGTCATGACTATCCATCTCCGGTCCTTTTTTGGCCACACGAGCAAACAGATAAGCCAGGAGGCAGAGCAAGATTGTATAAATAGTCGTAAAGGCGATGAGAGAGAACCATACTTCTCCTGTACTAATGCTTGGCGAAACCGAATCTTCAACACGCAGCAGTCCGAATACCGTCCAAGGCTGACGGCCTACCTCCGTCATGATCCACCCCGCTGAGTTTGCGATGAACGGCAAGGAGATACCCGCAACCATCAGCTGCATGAACCGCTTGTTTGGCTGTTCCAGCTTTTTGCGGAAAGTCAGATATGTCCCGTACAAAGCCAGCAAAATCATTACACTTCCGCCCGCCACCATGATGCGGAAGCTCCAGAAGGTCGTCCGAACCGGTGGAATGTAGTTTCCTGGACCGTAGGTTTGCTCATACTCTGCCTGCAATTCCTTCATACCCGGTACAGAGCCAGAGAGAGAGTTGTACGTCAAAACGCTAAGCAAATAAGGTATTTTTATTTCAAAACCGTTTTCTTGTTTTTCCGGATCAATCGTTGCAAAAACCGTCCAAGGGGCAGGGTCCGAGCTTGTTTCCCACAGTCCTTCACTCGCTGCCATTTTCATTGGTTGGGTAGCAACCAGATACTGTGCCTGACCATGCCCGAATTGAGCAATAGCAAGCGAGGAAATCAATGCTACCACGATCGCGATTTTGAACGATTGCACAAAGAAGGTAACATCTTGTTTCTTCAATAGCTTCCAAGCACTGATACCTGCTACCAAGAAAGCACCAGTCGCAAATGCCGCAAATACGGTATGCGGGAATTCATATAGTAATTGTCCGTTGGTCAAAAGTGCGAAGAAATCGACCATCTCTGCACGTCCGTTATTAATAGCGAAGCCGACTGGCTGCTGCATGAACGAGTTGGCTGCCAAAATCCAAAGAGCCGATAGTATCGTTCCGATGGATACGAGCCAAATACATGCGAGATGCACACCTTTTGACAAGCGATCCCAACCGAACACCCATAACCCAATAAAAGTCGATTCGAGGAAGAATGCTAAAAGAGCCTCAATCGCAAGCGGTGTTCCAAATACGTCGCCGACGAATCGTGAGAAATCAGACCAGTTCATCCCAAATTGGAACTCCTGCATAATCCCTGTCACGATCCCGACAGCAAAATTTATAAGCAAAAAGGTTCCCCAAAACTTGGCCATTTTTTTGTACAAATCATTCTTTTTTACCACGTACATCGTTTCCATAATGGCTACTAATAATGACAGCCCGATGGAAATCGGCACAAAAACAAAATGAAAGATGGTTGTTATCGCAAATTGAAGTCGCCCCAAATCCACTATATCCATGTACAAGATCCCTTTCTCTTCGCGTTTTGGCCTTTATGTACCGGAAGCATACATGTGGGAAACCATGATTTATTACGACTTTGTGAAAAAAATCACAAATATATGTGAAATAATTCACAAATTATCCTCTCTATTGTAACCCCCTTTTCACATTCATCTTCTTGAGAGAGTTTTTTGTTTTACACTGTATATTCCCGGTCATGTATAATTGTAGCAGGACTTTTGACCCTAGAGGGTGTCTGATTCGTTACATGATTTTTAACACTCTGTGACTGTTTAGGATTTCCCTATCATTTGGGCTAGATTTATGCATCTCCACTTATTTTACCTCATCTACAATTTGTTCATTCTCTTTTAAACCCTCTCGGCGGTAAGGAAAGGCAGGAGCAAACATGCATTTGATTGGACCTCTCCTTACTTTATTCCTTTGTGTCACTCCTTTTACTCTTCATCAAACAGAAGTCCAGACATAACAACGATGGTCATATTGATTTTACGCTCGGGCAATTCGCATCGAGTAAGTTCCGGGCTATTTCCTTTGCAAGAGCGATGCCTTACGCCCAGTATGCTTGTGGTATAATTTGGTAGTAGCGGAATTGTATTATCAACATATTTCAAAGATCGGAGAAAATGAAGTGTGGATACCCTATGAAGAAATAAGGAGGCACCCCGCTGATTTTAGAGTAAAATATAGATTTTACACTGAAATTGAAGGTGGGAGAAAGGCGACACCGTTTCAAGGATATCGAAGTGATTTTTCCTACGATGGAGATGACATAAGCATAACAGGCATCTTTGCCATACATCCTGAATTTGAGGATGATCACGGCGAAATCATTTTAGACAACACAAGCCCTGTTCCTACAGAAGGAACTGCACGCATGTGGATTCTTTTCCCCCACATGCGTAATGAGGTGCACACAAAAAGAGTGGAGCTTGGTGTGATCGGATATTTTATGGAAGGTTCGAGAAGGGTCGCGGTAGTCGAAGTAATAGATATAGTCGGATTGCACTCAAATCCACACTCGTAAAAAATGCATCTGGTCTTGGAGGTAAACAAATGACTGGGTTCATAGAGATTGCCATTGCCATGTTTTTTTTCATGCTTTGTAGATACTTCTTTTCAAATACAAGATTGCCTTGGAGAAACATGATTTTTGAGTATGTGTCCATCGTGACGATTGTTTGGCTCATAAATTCGATGGTTCAGTTTATCGGACAATTCTAGTTTCCTTACCTAGCAAAAAGCAGGCTGTCAACGAATGACATCCTGCTTTTGGTTCATTTATTTAGCCCAATGCAGTGGACGCGTGAATAAAGGTGGCAGCTTGGTGCTCGCATCGCCCTTTGCCGCGTTGAGCTGAACCTGTGTAAGAAACAGCGTCTCCGTCAAGTCCGCTCCGCTCACATCCGTATCGCGAAAGTCTGCTCCAATGAGGTCTGCGCCACGCAAATCTGCTCCTCTCAGATCAGCTGCAATCAAATAAGCTCCGCGCAAATTGGCTCCGCGCAAATCTGCACCCTTGAGCTTGGCACCAATCAGGTCTGCGCCACGGCCGTAAGTCTTTCCCTGCTTGCCTCCTTTGTACTTGGAAACCGCATCCTTACGTACCAGTTCGCTTGTCCGCAACAATAGTTCGTTAACTTTTGCGCGATGTGCAGGGACGTCCACCTTCAGGATGTCCTCCGTACTGCGGTCAGTCAGGCGCTGTGTCTCCTTCAACGCGTCCTTTAATCCAGGATGGATCGACTGGGCAGCTGGCTTCGTCAACGCCTCCGTTATATACCAGAGCAGCTCATGAAGCTGCCACATGATCGGAAATACTTCGTACATTTGCTTCGCTGATTCTGGCGCTGCACGCCAATCTTTGCCGCCAAAGGTGACTTGAGACACCTTTTGACCAGCACCAAAACAATCGTATACAGTGCATCCACGAAAGCCGATCTCTCGCAGCTTTGTATGAACACCACACCGGAAGTCTGCCTGCAAGCTACTACAGGGCTTGCCCGCGTCTTTATTGATCGCAAAGTCTGAGGAAGCAGCAAAAGGCAATGCGACACAGCATAAGCCAAAGCAATTTTCACAGTCACCTTGAAGATGACCTCGACTGTTATCGTGGGAAGAATGTATCTGTTCTTGATGCGTAGCCATAACTAGGCCTCCTGGAAAAAAACACGATTCGATCCGCGCTGTGGCGAAAAGAATCGTGCTAGATTTAATTATGCGCGATTTGCAATTCGATCAAGTAATTCCCAAACACTTCGGCGAAGGCTTCCGCTGTATTATAGCCTTCTTCCAAAGTGTTGTTCGTGCCGCCAAACTCCAAAAGCAAGGCTCCCTCGGAGATGGACTGATTATACACACCGTTCCCTTGATTTGAACCTTTCAGGATTATCCCGCGCGACAAACCGGGATAAGAGGCTTCGAGACGGGCATGCAGCTCTTCCGCCAGCCTTTTGTTTGCCTGATGGTTCGGATTCGCTGTTCCGATTACAAACAACATACGGGAGTACGTCTTGCCATTTATCGTGATCGCTACCTTGCTGCGAGGCTCATCACTGTCCCGATGAATATCGAAAATGTACTGCAAGTGCGGACTGGTCGCAGCCGCGGCCGCTACCGCTTTGTACGATTCCGAATAAGACATGGAGTACGTCTTCTTTTGTTCCTTCAGTCTCTGAGCAAAGTCGTCCTGGCTCGCCATAGCCGATATGCCTCTTGCTTGCAGCAGCTCACCCAGCCTTTTGCCAACAAGCGTAATGTTGATCTCAGGATCATCGACGGAGCTCCCTTGTTGGTTCCGCGCTACGTTTCTCCAAGATTCACGGTTATGCGTGTGATATATATACACTTTCTCGTTTCCAACCATACCGCTGTTGTACTCGTATGTAGCTCCGGTCGGTGATAGAGTACCAGCTGGCTGAATCTTCTCTACGATCCATCCTGCTATGTATGCCGTCGAATTGTCAGCCAGTCTTATGATGTACCAATCCCCAACTGTTTGCACAACCGGGAAGACTTGTCCAGGTTGAACCGTGCCGACTACTGCGTAATTTTGCCCGGGACCATTGCGCAGGTTCGAATCAGGATTCTTTACGCGAATCTGCAGCTCTTGTACCGGCGGGGTAGGGGGAGATGCTGGCACAGTATTAGGTGCTGGTGCACCCGGTGTTGGATTCAGCTGTGACTGAACGGCCCCACTCTGTTCAATTGGTTTGTAGATATAAGCATAGGTACCGTTAAAGTTAATCGTGTACCAGCCATTTGCATATCCAAAATGGTTAATCGTCATCCCGCCATGGATTTGACCAACGACAGTACCAAGAAAATCTGGCTGTGCATATACTTCATAGCCTTCTGTTAACAAGATCGACCCTTGTCCGAATACGTTCCCTGTGTTAGATGGGAGTACAGGAGGAGGAGGCGGTGGTTGTATTGGTGTTGGCACTGGTGTTGGTGCCGGAGTAGGTGTGGGTGTCGGAACTGGCTTTGGTGCTGGCGCAGACGTCTCCGTCAAGTAGCTTGCTTTCACCCAGCCGTTCTTTTGGTCAGACAGCTTAATTTGTGCCCATTCCCCTTGCTTTCTCGTTTGCAGAAACACACCGTTTTTGTCGATGATCTGCAAAATTTGTGACGTTGCATTTGGTTCTGCCCGAACATTCAGCATGTCTACATTGCTTTTGACATATTTGATCTGTGGAACTTCTATCATCTTGACATACTTATTATTGACCCATCCGGTATTGCCGTTCGGCAGCTTTACCTGGGTCCAGTCTTTTTGCTGTTTGGTGATTGGCAGCCGCGTCGCTTTTTTGAGCGTTGCGACAATCTGGGTAGTCGTACCTGGCTCACTTCGAATATTTAACTGATCGACCGCCACTTCTACATGTGTGGCCGCTCGCGCAATGGACAGAGGCATCAGCAAAATCAGAAAAAAAACAGCTAGCAAGCTGACATTTACTCGTAAAAGCAAGTTCCTCGTTCCCCTCTGTTTAATTCGTATTTTTGGAAAATCCAGCTAATAGAAAGAACTTCTCGATTCGTCGGCATATTCCTTCATGTTTTGACATCTTTTGCTGTCAAAACTATCTTCTGAAAATAGTGACGTTTTTGCTAGAAAAAAGTCACAGCAAAAAGGATGAAGCGACATGCTTCACCCTTTTTCCTTCTATCTCATTCCCTTTTTACCATTTCGCTGCCCAAGCTTCTATTTCCACCTTGAGCGAAGGGACAGCGAGTGCCGGGACGTAAGACATTGTCATCGCTGGCGGTGTCCCCCCATGGAACTTCTCCCATACCTGATTAAAATGCTTCCAATCCATTTGTTCCGTTGCCCAAATATTGATTTTGATGATGTGATCCGCAGATACTGACTCACTTTGAAAGTTCCGCAGGATGTTCTGTAGCGTGTTCTCTACTTGTTCCTTCATATCTGTTGGCAACTCTCCATGAAGGTCCATGCCTACTTGCCCAGAAAGCACAAGCAAATCGGCCCCTTTTGGAACGACCGTCATATGTGTATAGGGTCCCATTGGCGGAGCAACTGTGCCGGGATTTTTACGCTGGACCTTGGTCTTCACCTGCTCGGTATGTTCTTCTTTCACGATCGCCAGTGTTTGATGATCTTCCCACCGACCGTTGATTTTCACGTTCTTCTTGGCAATCCCTTCCTTGTGAAAACCTGCTTTCAACAACACTTTAATCGAGCCAATATTATGCGGCATCACCCCTGCTTCCAAACGGTGAAGACCTAATGTTTCGAATGCATAGGCAACGACGAGCTGTACGGCTTCGGTCATATACCCTTTTCCATTATGCTCTTGATCGAGGAAGTAGCCGATCCAGCAGCTTTGCAGATTGTCTCTGACTACTTCTGACAGGATGACTTCCCCAATGATTTCGTCTTGTCCTTTTTTCGCAATAATAAAGACATACCCTCTGTCTTCTTCTTTTAATGCCATCGAGCTCTTGATTCTGTCGATTTGTCCTTCCAGCGTGTAAAACGCATCTTCTCTCGTCCCTGTAAAGTTTTGAAAGAAGTGTCTGTTTCTCAATTCAAGCGCCAAGAGGCTCTGTGCATCCGATTCCTGTACCAGTCTGACGTAAATGTTCTCTCCGTTTCCTTGCATACAATCCATCTCCCTTTTTCGAAATAAAAAAACACCACAGGAAATCCTGCGGTGCCCTAAAAAGAAAACCACAGGAATGCGACCTGTGGTGTTTTTCCACTGTATCCTGATGATTCCACTACATCAAAGGATGGTCGCTATATCCGTTTTTGGACATACTTCTCCCGTGATTAGCCAGATCAAAGAAAACAGCGGTCGAGTATCCAATTCCTTTTGGCAAAGACATCAATGATCTTTTTTTCATGTGGATACCCTCCTTTCCGCTGTTTTTGTGTGCATACAATTTCGATATAGAGACGGTCGTAGCAACAACCGTTACATAATTATCCATAAACTACTCCACTAGTATAGCGGCAAATAACATCCGTGGCAACATCCTCAATGTCCCTTTTTGCCGTTTCTCCATAGCATATACACATTCGCAATGGAGGTCAGTACAAGCAGACCCAACAGTATGTTTGTGACAATCAATGTGTTCGTCAAATGCTGAATGGGTGCATGAAAAACAGTCAGAACGCTCATCAGCTTATTCGGAATATCATTGATCGTGGCGATAAGATTATTGAAATACTGTACATAGTCCCCCAAACCGAAAAACCTCCTCTAGCATACCTTATCCCATCCTTAGCCTTTGATAAATTTCGCCGACTTACTCCTTCGAAGAGGAATAGATCGTTTTTTTTGTGGAACACTGAAAAGGAGAGAAGATTGTCATCATTCATAATCCGATTGCAAGATAGAAGGGAGCTTTCTTTATGACGATTCAACGTTTTGTTCGGGAGTCGCGCACGTTCAAAGCAAGCCATGTGTTACCCCCGGATACGAACAACCACGATACACTGTTCGGCGGCAGGCTGATGGCGCATATTGACGATGTTGCTGCTATTTCTGCCATGAAGCATGCACGGGGGCCAGTCGTGACTGCCTCCACGGACTCGGTCGACTTTTTGCAGCCGATCCGGGTGGACAACGAGGTTGCACTCGAAGCGTTCGTCACATGGACGCACAACACGTCTATGGAGGTTTTTGTCAAAATAGTCGCCGAGGATCTGCTAACGGGCGTTCGTACAGTATGTGCCACCTCGTTTCTCACGTTTGTCGCGATTGGCGAGGACGGACGGCCTACTCCCGTACCCAAGATCGTGCCGGAGACGGAAGAGGAAAAATTCTTGCACGATGGTGCTGACGAGCGAGCAGCAGCACGTAAAATTCGTCGCAAGGACAACAAGCATCTTGCGGATATGCTCGGAACGAGACGCCCGTGGGAACCGTAATTGGAGACGCCATAAGTGAAAAAAAGTCCCTTTCCTGTTAGCAGGAAGGGGACTCTTGTGTTTTTTACGACTTATTCTTTAGACGCCCACTTGTAATCTACCACGCCTTGATGATCCACGACTACATCTTTCAGCTTCTCATCTTGAACCCAATGTCTGGTATAAAAGTAAACCGGAGCGACGGGCATTTCCTCCATCAGGATCGCTTCTGCCTGAGCCAGCAGCTGCTTTCGTTTCTCAGGATCTTTCTCCGTCACGGATTGATTCAAAAGCTCTTGATACTTTTTGTTTTCCCATCCGGTATCGTTGCTGATTCCATCCTTCTCCTTGAATAGCTCCAAATAGTTGCTCGGATCATTGTAATCTGCATGCCAGCCCGTCCGTGCGATCTGATACTTTCCATTATTTACATCCTCTAAAAACACTTTCCATTCTTGCTCGTTCAGTGTGACATCCACACCGAGTGCCTGCTTCCATTGTTTTTGAATCGTTTCTGCGATCAAGCGGTGATGCTCAGACTTGTTATAGGACAAGGTAATTGGCGGGAGCTTCGTCATGCCTGATTCCTTCATGCCCTCGGCCAGCAGTTTTTTGGCCGTTTCCTGATCATTGTCCTTGAAGTAGCCATCCTTTTTCAGGTTCATTGTAAGAGGCAAAGCGCCTGTAGCCGGTATTTGCACGCCATCCTGCAGCACATCATCAATCTCTTGACGATTCATTGCATAGGCAAACGCTTTGCGAATTTTTGCGTTGGTAAACGGTGCTTGCTCGGTATTGAACTTGTACCAGTAAACACCTGCAACCGGCTTTGTTTGCAATATTTTTTGGTACTTCGATGCTGGCAACGCATCGACAGGCAGAGATCCAAACGGAGCGCCTGCCCAGTCAGACTCGTTATTATCGAACAAATGCAGCTGTGTATTCTCATCCTGAATGACGGTAAATTCCAGCTTGTCCAGCTTCACAGCCGCTTGATCCCAGTACAGGTCGTTTTTGACCACCGTGATTTTCTCTTTATCTGCGGAAACTAATTTGAAAGGTCCGTTCCCGACATGCGTCGCAGCTTCTCGGGACCATCCCTGATTTTTCTCATCGAGCTTTTTGTTCACCGGATAAAAAATCGGTGCGACCGTTAACTCTGTAAAATATGGTGTAGGCTGCTCCAACTCCACGCGCAATGTCTTCGCATCGATGGCTTTTACCCCCACTTCTTCCAGCTTCGCTTTGCCTGTATATGCTTTTTCCGCATTTTTGATGGAATAAAGTAGATAGGAGTAAGTACTATCTGTTTCCGGGTCTAACGCACGCTTCCATGCATATTCGAAGTCATGGGCAGTGACGGGGTCGCCATTGCTCCACTTCGCCTCACGCAAATGGAACGTATATGTTTTCATGTCATCCGATACGTCTATTTTCTGGGCGATCGATGGCTGAACTTTTCCATCCGGCCCTAAGCGGACCAACCCATCAAACATCGTGTGCATCACAGAAAACATCGCTTCATCCTCAGCCATAGCGGGGTCCAATTGACCTGGCTGATCAATCAGATTCAACCGCAAGACCTTGTGAGAAGGTGTAGCACTTGCTTCTTGAGATTTTATTTCGTTCGCTGAAGCATATCCTACGGAAGAAGCCAGTACTCCTGTCGACACCAGAATTTTCGCTATGATCTTGCCTTGACGTTTCATCTCCATCCCCCATTTCGTTTCATTAACAAACTTTCCATACAATACCAAATTATTACTTATTAGACAACGTATAAGCGATAGTGAAGAAAGTCATCCGCTCTTTCTGGCTCCATGTCATAGGGCTCGAATCCATTTTTCAGCAACACTTTTTGCGAGGAGATATTATCCGTTGTTGTTTTGGCACAAATCATTTTGACAGCCAATTGGGGCACGTGCTCCTCCAAAAAGAGCTTCAGCGCTTGTGAAGCGATCCCTTTTCCGGCGGAATCTTCCCCGACTCGATAGCCGAGATGCCCGATTCCTTCGGCTTTCTCGATGTCTACCAAATTCATTCTTCCCAAGATGTCACCTTGGTTGTTTTTTATGAGGCCGAAAAACGAGATTCCTTGTGACTGCTCGTCGAGTAAGGCTTGCAGACCTCGTAAAAAATGGTCATATTGATAGTAAGCGTCCCCCCGGCTCGGAACCGATTTTTCGAAAAAGACTCGATTACGCCATTCAAATTGAAACAAGCTGTCTGCATCCTGTATGCTTAGTTTTTCGATACAAATCATCATCGGAGTGTATCCTTTCTTGAATCGAGGTGGAATTGTCATATGGCTGTTGCTTATTTGGAAGAAGGCACTTTTATCGCCTTTATTGCCTTTACGATATTTTTCCTGGTCGCTTACAAGCTCGATCAGATTTCGTTTGTCTCGTTCATAATCTCCTTGGCGGTAACGGCTTGCGTTCACGCTGCCTTCTATTGGGTAATTGTAAAATATTGGCCGTTTTTTTAATAGCTTGAACACTCCCTCCACCTACGCTACTGCTTAGAGGTGGGGGATTCTTGGGTAGTCACCTCTACTGAAGTGAAATGCGCCAAGCTATCCCTGTCGTCCCGACAGTTAAGTTGTGACACACAACAAGCGAAGTCCTTCACGCTTAATATTGATCGCTGCATTCTCGTCACGGTCATGCCGTGTCCCGCAGTTCGAGCATGTCCATTCTCGTAAATTCAGATTTTTTACGTCTTTGTTGCGGTTCCCGCAGTTTGGTGTGGAGCAAAGTTGGCTGGAAGGAAATTGTTTACCGACAAAGGAGAGCGTTCGTCCATACCATTCGGCTTTGTATGTCAGCATGGCGCGAAAAGTAGACCATGACGCATCTGCAATGCTTTTCGCCAGCTTGTGATTCTTGATCAGGTGGTTTACTTGCAAATCCTCCAAACAGATCACTTTGTTTTCGTGAATCAGCTTGGTGGACAGTTTATGCAGGAAGTCATTTCGGGTGTTGGCTACTTTTTCATGCCAGATCGCTACTTTTCTTCTCGCTTTGTCGTAATTTTTCCCGCCTTTTTGCCTGCGTGATAGCTTCCTTTGCCATTGGTTCAGCTTCTTTTCATACCGACGAAGGTACTTGGGATTCCCGATCTTTTCCCCCGTGGAAAACGTAGCAAATTCTTTGAGACCCAGGTCTATGCCAATGGTTTTCTCTTTGTCTACAGGAATATACGGAGAATAAGGTATCTCACAAAGCACCGAAACAAAATATTTCCCGCTCGGATTCCGTCTAACCGTTGCGTTTAGAATCCGCCCTTCTACCTCTCTGGATTTTGCAAATTTCACCCAGCCAAGTTTCGGCAGCTTGATTTGGTTACCGTTGATTCGGATATTTCCATTCGTATGTTTGGTTGTATAGGACTGAACGATATTCTTCTTGCTTTTGAAACGTGGCGCTTCATTTTGTTTCTTGAAAAATCGTGTGAAAGCATCTGCGAGGTTGTCGAGGGAGGATTGAAGGGCTGTGCTGTCTACTTCTTGGAGCCAAGGCTGTTCCTTTTTTAATTGTGGTAGTTGGACAGCACAAGAATGGTAGGTTAACCCATTGCCCGTTTGTTTGTAGGTTTCGTTCCAACGTGCCAAAAATCGATTGAACACAAAGCGACTGCAACCCAATGTTTTCGAGATGAGTACGGCTTGTTCCTGATTGGGAAAAATGCGAAACCGAAACGCTTTTTTACGTAGCATCCTGATTTACCTCCTCCTATGAAAATTTTACCAGATAAGGAACGTATGTTCTACAAAAAAGTTTGCGGGAACTACCGAAAAAACAGAGGTCCTTCCTTCGCAGCGCCGATTCATCCCCCACTTTCGCCAAGCTATGCAAGGCTTAGAAGTGGGAGTCTTCTCGGCTGTTATGATAAAAAAAGGCGCAGGATTAACATCCGCGCCTGTACGTTTATTATTTGTTCACAGCTTCGCTTCATAGGCCGCAAGCAATTGAGCCGCTTGCTTGTTGTACTGGTTGACCAAGCCTTGAATGGCTTTCTGCCACTCAGCTTGCGGGAGCGGCAATGGCAATTGATTGGCCGGCTTGCCGTTAACGATCAGTGCTGTCGTGAGCATTTGCTGTTGTGCGTCACTGAGTGAAGCCGTCGTTAGCACCTTTGGCTTGAGCACTTTTTTTCCTTTCAAGGAACGCATGAGCTCTGTCATCAAGATGTGCTGATACTCCGCATACAAATCCATCGTCATGTAGTAGCTCATTCCTTCTCGCACCGGCACAATTCCCCGCTTCTGTGCCCATTCCATCACCTGTTGCGTCGTCATCGCTTGGCTTGTTTTGCCTGTCGCCATGAAGTATGCCACGCGGAACATATCTTCGTCGCTCATGACAGAACGATTCTCATCGGCTTTAAGGATTCCCTTGGACACCAGCTCAGCAAGTACCGCTTGCTTCCCTGCATCCTTCGGCATGTTCAGATAAAGCGCCAGATTGGCAAAAAATTTGCTCTCGCTGTCACCAGCAACTGGCCAGCTATACGGTTTGCCGAAATCGATTAGCTCAAGGGGGCGGTATCGCAGCATATCCGAGTAAGCTGAAAACGATTGGAATGTGATTGGGCTATAGGAAACCACTGGTTTTTTCGTCAGGAATCTTGTGGCAAACAGCTCTTGCCCACCCTGATTGAGATAGCCGAATTGGTCTTTGGTTGTGAACACATAAGGTATCTGTTCGTCTGCCTTACTCCACCACACTTGTGAAAATACTTTATTTGTGGACAAAATCGCCTCATATTTGGCCGCTGTCAGAACCTTTCCTTCCAGCGACATAAGGCCGTACAATCCTGTCTTCTTATCCTGGTAGGCAATGGCACCCGTCTCGAGATCCGGTGAGTGCAGATACTTCATGGACTGATAATCGCCCATGCTTAGGCGAAGCAACTGCGGTGAATATACATCCCATCCTGTACTGGACTGAATCAATACCCGATCAAAATAAGATTCCGTATGAAATCCTTTTACGCCAGTGAGCTTGTTTGCGAGCTGGTTCCCTTCTTGCCCCCAGACATCCAGTGTGCCGTCCAATCGTGCTGTCACCGTGATCTTTTGATTTTGTACCAACGTATCAATTGCATCCCGATACACAAAATCGCTCAAGACCTGAAGCTGCCCGCCATCGACCTTGATCATCGCCATTCCGACATCCCCCGCTCTCACACCCATGGTGTAAACGGAGTCAGCCACTTTGATCAAGGTGAGAGGCGGTCTGTCGTTGCCTGACTTCCATACCGCGACTTTAATGTCCGTAGTCAACAGCTTGCCCTCTGGGGTATACAGATCCGCCCAATCGTGATCCATTGCAACGATGAGATTGGTATCGGATTCCTTGTAGACAGATTGGTAGAGCTTGCTGATTGGTTGGTTCGTCTTGCGGTCCACGATCAAATCGCCTTTACCCGGCTGATACGCTGTCGCCAACTCATCCGACAACGGAATTGGACTGCCAGCTTCTATTTGTTTCCCTCCGATGCTGTATCGCAGCACCTTTCCATCCGGCTCCGTCACCAGCACATCACCAGTTACTTCCTCGTGGCGAATGATTCGGTTCTCAACAGGAGGCAGGACCAAGCCTTCATCTTCAGAATAAAGCCCGATTTTGTTTCCGTCTTTGATGCTAAGCCTGCTGTAGCCCCCCAATGTCACATACGAGTCGAACCAAAAATTTGGCTCCTTGACTTCTTTTCCCCAGCCTGGGAGGATCGTTTTTTTTCCGTCGCTACGGACGAGCAAGCGTGCAGCTGGCGGTCCTTCTGCCCGCGGATAAGCAAAGGGGATGACCGTCTCTCCCCCGACCTGGAGGACGCCGTACAGATTCGTTTTCGGGTCCTGTCCCAGCACATAGCTGCCATGCATAAACTCGGCACCTTTTTTCAATGGATGTGACGTACCTTTGGACCTGGAATGATACGTGATGACATCTCCAGAAACCGTGTAATAAACATCCAGATTGTTATGCTCGAACCCGACTTCTTTGTAAATGGGCTCTGCCAGCATCCGTCCGTCTTTCCACAGCCCTTGTCCCTTGGGTCCGATCACCTGAAAGTATCCATTATTCCAAATATAAATCGCGTTGTATTTGGGCTCGAGTACGTACTTGCCATTGCGGTCGATCAAGCCTTCTTTTCCACCGGATCGCACCTTGAGATACGCGGTGTCTGCACCGCCTTCGTTTGGAATCAATTCTGCCTTTGCCAGCGAAAACAGCTTTTTGCCGGAAGCAGGATCGTACATGATGAGCTCTTTTGGAGTAGTTGCGACGAAATAACGCACGTTTTCCGCCTCATTATTTTCCGTCTGATCAGGAGCAACGAGTTCAACCATCGACAGCTTGCCTGCAAATGGCGGAATGAGGACCTTGCCATCTGTATTGAGCAGCATCGATGATTTTCCCGTCAGCATAATCGCTGTCCCGTGCTCATTGGACAAATAATACGGATGGGCTCCGGCAAACTTCATGGTCGACAGCTTGTGCGTCCTCAAATCGATATATTGGAACCAGCCGCCTTTTTGAACAATGGCGATATTTTTGGATTCGGGAATGTCGATATAGTCCCAAATCGCAGGAGTTATTTCTTTTCCTGTTCGCGCATCTAGAATTCCTTTTTTACCACCCTTCGTTACGATCATGTCTTTAGAATATAGCTGAAAATCTTCATAAATAGCCTGTGTGACCAGCTTGTTACCGTCCGTAAAACCGATCTTGTAGTCTGTTATATACGGCTGAATCTGGGAAAACGTAGCAGCATGGACGGAAGAAGTCCACGCACTGGCCCCGAGTATGGCTGCCGTAACCAGACTGATGGTCTTTGTTTTGATTTTCATTGGTGATTGGCCTCCCTTGGCAACATTCCCTTTTTTTGACGCTTCGTAGGGTGAAATAGTTTCGCTGCCTTTTTCAAACAACTGGAACCTTTTCTTTCCGCCTGCTCGCTTTTAAGCGTGCTATAATTGGTTCACACTGACGCAGTATCATCATCGTATACGGATGGGAGTGCTAAAAAGAGCACTTGGAAAGGATGTTCCCATGAATTTCTTTACCGCAGCCTTGCAAAAACCGGATGTCAGACGATTTGGGATTTTAGCATTGTTTTGTTTCCTGCTCTATTCCTTGGGTAGTATGCTGAACATGGTTTTGCTTACCTTTTTAGTTACCTATTTAATGAATCGGTTGCATCAGTTCCTCACCAGAGTGATTCATAAAGTCGTTCCGATCCATCCCAAGCTGATTCTCATATTCCTCTATATTTTGTTAACGTTTTTTCTCGTTGTCGGGGGGATGAAGGCTATTCCGGCTCTGATTCACCAAACCGGACAATTGTTCCATCTCATCGAGCAAGTGTACCACCAAAATCAGAACAATGAGCTTGCCCCATATCTGATGTCTGTTGTTGGAAAGCTAGATATGAAAGGCATCGTTCAGGGCAGCCTTGATTTTCTCGCAGTGGTCAGAAACGTTGGGTTCAATGTCTTTTTGGCGATTATTCTGAGTCTGTTTTTCCTGCTCGGCAAAGACAATGTGGTTTCCTTTACCGCTCAGTTCCGGACGAGCAAATTATCCTGGCTGTACAACGAAATCGCCTACTTCAGCCAAAAATTCATCCTGACCTTTGGCAAAGTAATTGAAACACAGCTGTTGATTGCGTTATTCAATACGACCTTCACTGTTATCGGTCTATGGATCATGGGCTTCCCGAATTTATTGGGACTCGCGATCATGGTCTTCATACTGGGGCTCATTCCAGTTGCAGGTGTCGCTATTTCATTGATTCCGCTCAGTGCCATCGCCTATAGCGTCGGTGGTATCGCAACCGTCGTCTATTTGCTCGCGTTTATCATGGTGATTCACGCTCTTGAGGCATATGTATTGAATCCTCGCCTGATGGCAACCAAGACTCACTTGCCGATCTTCTACACGTTCGTCGTCCTGATCTTCTCCGAGCATTTCTTTGGGGTGTGGGGGCTGATTATCGGGATACCGTCCTTTGTTTTCTTGCTGGACATATTAGAAGTGAAGAAAATGGAGCAACCCCCGTCCAAGAATAGATCCGTTCCAAAAGATGTACGAGATGTACAAGTCAACACATAACGTATGGAAATAGAGGAGGAGCCCCTAGTGAAAAGGGCTCCTTTTGGCTTTACTTGCCTTCAAACCATTTGATCAAAGCTTGCGTTCCGCTATCTGCCTCGCCGTTTGCCGCCAGCTCCTCATAGAGCGATTTGGAGAGAGCGAGTCCTGGCGTCATCAGTCCCATTTCCTCCGCTGCTTCCAATGCGATTCCCATGTCCTTGATAAAGTGCTTGACGTAAAAGCCAGGTGCGAAGTTGCCTGCGATCATGCGGGGCGCCAGATTTGACAGCGACCAGCTGCCTGCTGCACCCGCTCCAATGCTCGCAAGCACTTTCTCCGGGTCCAATCCTGCTTTTTTCGCATACGCAATTGCTTCACAAACACCAATCATGTTCGTGGCAATACAAATTTGGTTGCACATTTTCGTATGCTGTCCTGCTCCTGGTCCGCCCTGCAAGACGACGTTTGTCCCCATGATCGTAAACACTGGCTCCATCGCATCAAATACTTCCTGATCGCCGCCAACCATAATGGTCAGTCGCGCTTCCCGTGCCCCCACATCTCCACCGGAGACAGGCGCATCCAGAGAATGCAGCTCATGCTTTTTGGCTTCCTCATAAATTTGTATGGCCAGCGACGGCTTCGATGTCGTCATATCGATCAAATAAGTGCCCGGCTTCGCATTTGCCACAATTCCGTCCGCGCCGAGATACACTTCCTCGACATCAGCCGGGTAGCCGACCATCGTGATAATAACGTTTGCCTCTTTTGCCAGATCACTGACATGTTCCTTCCAGATCGCTCCTGCTGCCAGCAAATCCGCTGCCTTTTCCTTTGTACGCGTATACGCCAGCACTGTATATCCTGCTTGCAGAAAATGGTTTGCCATGCTTTTCCCCATGACACCCGTTCCTACAAATCCGATCACCATCTCTTTTACAGCTAAAGTCACGTGAACCACTCCTTTGTCTCTCTCTTTGCACTTGTCGACAGTTGTACTTCTCGAATCTATCCGAATATTCCTGCTTCACGTCTCTTGTGTTTAAATCGAGTAGGAGGGGGTGACTAACCCCCGTCCTCTCACACCACCGTACGTACCGTTCGGTATACGGCGGTTCATCT
>NZ_JBFEFW010000043.1:0-39588 GCF_047229145.1 Brevibacillus jepli | reverse complement strand
ATTGTCTCCCACCTCGTCCTCGTTTTCCTCACTATACGTTCTTTAGAGGGGTACGACAACTATTCTGACACAGGGGGAACTGGCGACAGTGTATTTTAACAATCTTCTGCACTCCCGAACAATCTGGACGCACTACAGTAATTTTAGTGCAATGTATGGCGGATCGAGGGCAGTATTTATTCCCGACAGTATCCATGAAAACTAGTATATTAGTGGAGAAGATCCTTTGTCTTCTCCTCCCTAATCATAGAAAATCTTTATAGGGGGAAGTTTAAATGAAGCCAAAAATATTTATTGGTTCTTCTATTGAGGGACTTGATGTAGCCTATGCAATACAGGAAAACCTGGAGTATATCGCTGAATTGACTGTTTGGGATCAGGGTGTCTTTGACTTATCTAGTACAGCTATGCATGATCTCATCGACGAGATTAATCATAGTGACTTCGGTATTTTTGTATTCCACCCAGACGATTATGCGAACATTAGAAGTCATGAGACGATGGTCGTTCGAGATAATGTGGTATTTGAATCAGGGCTATTTATAGGTAAACTCGGGTTGGAGCGAGTGTTTCTTGTAAAGCCACGAGGAAAAACAGGAGATCTTCCACTTCGAATCGCCACAGATTTTGCAGGAATAACGATCGGTACTTATCAAGATGATCGGATGGACGGTAGGTTAAAAGCAGCATTGGGACCATTCTGCAATCAAGTCAGAAAGAAGGTACAAGAGTTAGGCCCTATCGCGTCAGAAGATTTGTACCAAAAAATCAAAAAGCTTGAATCGTTCTCTCGATTCATGTATTATCTGGTTCGATACAGCAAACATACTAAGCAGAGTTATTCCCAAATTCTATCTGCATTCTTGGCTGAGCTTGAATCTACACCATTGTTCAGTAAAAAAGGCACCACTCTATTTCGTTTGGATAGCGAAAAGGGGTATCTTACTCAAATCGGTAGTTCTGGTGTGGTGAACAGTGAGCCGCTTTCCTTTTCCCTGGACCACAATAAAAATAACCCAATTGAACCAAGCTTCGTCGTTCATGCGTTCGAAAATGGCTGGGGCCTATTTCAAAAAGGGAAACGATTGGGTGAAACGGAGTATCTGTATACACGAAGAATCGCAGATAACTTCGTTATTTCCATTCATTTTCTCACAGACCAAGCTTTAGTAGAGGATGAGGTTGAACAGTTTGACGCCATTATATATAATCTAAACAAGGACATCTTTGATTCGTTTCATGTGTTCTTGAAAGGAGAGGTTATAGATGGCGAATAGACGTGTTTCGATAGCTACTCGCGATTCTCTATCTCACGGAAGTGGAGCTTGGAGGGCCAAACGAGGTAATGAAGTGTCACATAATAAAGTAAAGTTTGTCGGGCCATCTGTACTCCGATCTGATGAAGGATTTACACTAATTGCATCCGGAAACGGTGAGGTTAAGTACGGGGTTCCAAGTTTTATTAAATAATCATTAGGAGCGGGATTTTCCGCTCCTTTTTTGTTTGGAGAGGTGCGATATAGAAGCGAGGTGGTCACGGACATGGTGGGCGTGCAATTCCAGCAGTTCTTTGAAACGTGTACCGTGCTCCGTCGAGATTTTCCCCCGACCCACTCAATATGCTCGGGAGTCAGATTTTCCTGAAGCGGCAGCATGCTGGCCCTCATCATTTGGAACAGGGAGCAGATGCTGCTTGCGCTGAAAAGGAGATGAAGAGCTATTCTTTTTTTCCAAAAAAGAGAGAGAAAACATCACTCCCTGGGCCTGCTTGTTTTAAAGCATAATAAAGTGGATTTACTTGTTCCTCTATATGGTTGCGAGCATTTTCAGTTTTGAATATTTCAATTAGCTTAACTCCACCAAGTTTGTCAATTGATCTGTCAGCAGCATATTCCATGATTGCTTTCGCTTGAAGATAGTCTTGAAACTTATCAATGACCTCCTGAGGATAGTCATTACTGAATAGTTGAATAAGTGGAAAATCACGAGTGGTTAGTAATCCATCTTTATGCTCATGCCAGATAACAGTAGTCGGGATCCGGTACTTATGTAACTGTGAAATAAACATAAACGTTGAATTTGAATCTTCAAAAATACCGGTTTCACCGCAAACAAAGCAAGGAGTGTTGCCAATTTCCTTAGTTCCCTTACAAATTGGACATATTATTATTTCTTTTTCAACAGTAATTTGATTGCTAGAAGTATTAATTATAAAACGAAGTGAATCTCCCGTATTTAAGGACAGCAGTTCGCGTACTTGTTGAGGAATCGTTATTTGACCTTTTGAAGTAATCGTAGCGGTCTTGATAATTGTGTCCATAAGTTCATCTCCTTACTTTATTCCTTACTTTTGATTCTAAGATGAAATGTAAGGAATCGTCAACAATGAAAACGTTCACTTAAAAAGTCGTTTTAGAATAATTACTTGTCATTACGCTAACGGGAAGAATAGCGTAATAAAACAGCTTTGCTTGTTTGTAGGTTGTGTGAATGGGGGCGGTTCGATTTTTCCCCCGTTAATTAATTTTATTTATCAGTGGTGGTATAGATAATGGGGGTTACTGTCCTATATTTACACAAAAAAAGATGCTATCGTTTTCTTAATGATGAGGGGGAAATGAAAGATGACAATGGTTATAGCATATACTTGGCAAGATAAAATTATCATGATGGCAGACAGCAGAGAGTCCAGAAAAGATAGTGAAGGCAAGATCGTCGAATTTAATGACGACCAAACCAAATTAATTCCTGTAAATAAGAAAGTGGTTATTGGAAATGCAGGTTTACGGAAAGTGTATCTAGGTCAAGGGCAATATTATGACTTAAATAATATCACTCAATACTTCGTAGAAAAAAATGAGCAACTTATTTTAATGCGACCAGGCAAAGAATCATTAAAAGCACTTGTGGATATGTGGAATAAAACCCTGAGTGAGAACCTTGGTCGTGACCCTTACATTCCAGCCAATAGCTATTGTTTTTTGCTCGCTAAGTGGGAGCATAATGAGGAAGGTTTTCTCGTTCCACACATTAATACGTACCAATCACACTTCAATGAGTTTCAGTATGGGGGCAAGTATGCAGTCGTTGGGGATGATGCGGTATATCGAATTATAGAACCTTTTTTTGATACCAATACGGACGACTGGACATTTGAGGAAGTACTGGATCACTATAAAAAAGGGTATGTCGAAGTCATGAAAAAAGTGGATAGCGTCGGAGGTCCAATCGACGTGTATGTATTGGAAGCCAATTCCTATGGATCTCATTGGTACAATCGAAAAATTAAAAAGCCTGAATAACAAGTCGCTCGACTTGAATTTATGGTGAAAGAATTCAGGTATGGGGTGGGGTGTTGAACAGCAACCTTTCTCATTGTACTAACGGGCTCGATAGTTTAAAAGACAAGCAGTATAACACTTTATTTTCTTGGTTTGACTAGCTTTTGTTCAGAAGGATTGAGTAGTTTAATGCTTATTTTTCTTAGGTAAGAATTATTTTATTCTGAAATGCGTCAAGTGCCAGTCTAATACTATATCTATATTCTTTATGAACATTTACACTGAAATTTCCATTACATAGGATTCGGAAGTTAGTGACCAGCTGAGGGTAGTCGAGACCCTCATGCGCGGTCATTTTTTTTCGACTTTTTTATAACTTACTTTTGTTGGATCTTACGTTACGATGGGTACAAGCAAAATCTTCAGGGGGGAAACGACGATGAAGAAATTTTTCGACGACATGCTGAAAACGCGACTGAGAAAGCTCGAGATCGACCCGGACGATCCTTCGTTTCTGGAAGACCCGCGATACGACAGAATCAGAAACGAAAAAGTGAAATACAAGTACGGTTTCGTGACATTGGATTACTATATCCGAAAGGAATGGTTTCCTGTGGTGGATCCAGTAGAGGAGTGTGGGCAGTTCGCTCCAGAGTCGAGGTGGGACGGCCGGGAAATCATGTCGAAAGATTTGATCGCGGAAATTCGGCACGAGACGAAATCTCAGTGCACCGACTGGAGGAAATACGATGACGAGAACATCAAGAACAAGCTGTTCGGGACGAGCGGGCTGCGTGAAAATTTGAAGCGGCGGGTCGGTTTCGATACTGAGCCGTACCGGCAGCGTCAAACATTTGAGGAGTTCCAATTGCTTAAAATATTGTATCAAATCGAAAAGCATCACAGCGACAAGGTGAATGTAACGAAGCTTCTTGGCGACTTGTCGCTCGAAAATGTTGACCGCAGCATCCTCGGCGAGAGGAGCGTCCATGGTCATGTCGTCACACAACTGCTGACGGAAGTGCAGTTGGCGATCGAACCGCGCTTTCCCGTTATTGCCAATCAAACAATCATCGCCCTGACGATGGCTTGGAACGAAAAGCTGCTGCAGATTGCCGCCATAACTCGCACTAAACACCCGAAGCATTTCCGTGTCGCAGAACTAAAGAGAATATTGGACTACGCTACACTGCTGCTGGATCGGCTGGACGACCCCCAACCCGTGTCAGACAATCGTCTGCTAGAGTCGTTTTATTTGCGCGTGCTCCAATTGCAGCAAATAGCCCGGACGCACGATATCGACCGGGTGACAAGCTTCGTCGCCGGTTCTAGGCAGACAGAGGACCTCGGGAAACAGGAAGTGCGGCCGATTCCGTTCATCCCTCACGAAATCACGGATGCCGCAGAGTTTGTAAGGGAGAATATGGACGACATCGCACCGCTCGTCTATCCCAATGAGCTGATAACGAAAAAGCTTCGGCAACGTTTGCTTAAGCAGGCGACGGCTGTTCCAGAGCTATTGGACCTGTATAATAAGCAAAAAGTCTCGTTCCATCCCCAGGCGCTGACCCCTCTCTTCTTGATCAGTTGCTTGCAGGAAATCGCTCTCAGCAACTCCATGGATAAGGGGGATGATGAATACGAATTCAAAAATGAGTATTACTTGGCGGACGGGAAACCGCGGACG
Organism: Brevibacillus jepli; assembly: GCF_047229145.1. Lineage (NCBI taxonomy): Bacteria > Bacillati > Bacillota > Bacilli > Caryophanales > Paenibacillaceae > Brevibacillus > Brevibacillus jepli. Next base: position 34,620 of record NZ_JBFEFW010000043.1, on the reverse strand, counting down.
CTGACGTCCGCTTTGAAGAATATGACGACACAGCTTGACGTCGAAGAGGCGTTTCAGCTCGTCTGGACGACCAAACTAGAGCGGAGAATATACGCCAATCAGGAGCTCCTGGATGAGTATTTACTGCTGCTGAACATTGGTACGGTCTGCAACCGAATGATTCAGAAAACGATGCAGGTTCCTGATCTCGTCACGATGCGTGTTTGGAATGAATTTTTACTATCACAGATGATTGTTAACGAATATATCCCGATCGTTCTGGCAGCTGGAGAATTTGACCGCATCGTGACAAAAGTGACCGGACTGTCCTGCGATTTGCGGACGATGCGCCTGTTCTCATATTTTACGGGCAGTGCGGAGGCTGTCGCGATCACGAATACAATCCTGCGCGAAATTGAATCCGCTCTACGTCGTCCACCTACGGGGCCGGATGAGCTGCGGTACATGAAACTGCGGATGTTCGGAGATTCGTATTGCTTGGTATATTCCATCGACGCAGTGCGAAGGACATTTGTTTTGCGGTTGTTCATGCCCGAAACGAGCGATGAGTATTGTGCGCTGATGGCGAAAGCGGGGCTGGGGAAGTTTGTCATGATCGGTTAACCAGTCGGTAAATCGGGTAATGAGAAGTTTGAGGGGCACTCAACGATTCCAAATGGTAGATGCGGTCTTGTTCGACGTCTTCGCCGGGATGATTGATTGGGCCCGCCAAAACGCCCCTGCCGCGGCTACGGTCGGAAGTATTAAGGGTTATGAGGTCCTACCGGTCGGACGTAGCCCTGAGGAACCTCTCTCGCGGATCAGTTATGCGCCGGGCGATTCGGTGACGTTAAATAGAGTAAAGGACAGATTAACATGATCGATATAGTTTCAATTTACAATATCGTCTTGGCTGTACATTATGAGTTGGATTGGGAGGAACAGGAGAACCTTCAAGAAGCGTATAATACGTACTGCAAGCTGACATCCGCAAAGCAAAAGCGATTTGACGCGCTTGTGACCAAGGCAGTAGCCGCATGTCAGGATCTGTTCCGAAGCATGCCGGCGACGCATCGAACGCAACTCGATATGGACATTCGGACCGAGATCGAAGGAGAAATTTATCTTAAACTCGAACCGATATTCCGGCAATATCTGTCGTAGACAAAAGGCATTTTCGGCGGGAGAGAGATCGCTCTTTTCCCGCTGCAACTTCTATATCTTTCTGTGAAACGGCATGGTATAAGTTCGAGCATGCTTTATTTTTATTAAAAGCTGCCGGTCCGGAATTACCCGAGCGCGGAGGGGATTAGCTCCGCTCTTAAAATGAAATTATTTCAGTAGTATGAATGGATAGCGTTGAAGAACTATATCGGTATGGTTCGGGTTACGTTTCCGATCGCGCCAATAGCGTTGTGGATATACGGGACTGTTGGAGCCTTCCGTGCTATCATCTTATCGGAAGGGTCGGTCGCGAGTGCCAAGCAATCGTACTGGCCACTGACCACCTCCGAATGGGATCGGAACCCTCCTTGCCGGAAAATGGACCCCTGCAACAATTGAAAGGGAACACCCTATGTCGCAAAGAGCACAAGATGAGTGACTGACGCAAAGGAAATATGGTACAATGTAGAATAATATGTATGATTAACTCTTTCCTATGTTTCTGACATGCGTCGGAAATGATTGACTAACGAATACACTCCATTCGAGTGATAGACATGTTTGAATTACCTTTCAGGGGTATTGTCTATCATTGGAATGGGGTGTTTTTTTCTGCCCAAATCAACCAACATTACTTAACAAAGGAGAAATGTTTCATGAGTAATCAACAGGTCATTGGAGAGAATGTACCTTATTTTGCGGAAAAGGAAATCAGTAATGTTCTTGGTCAGGCTTACAAGTTAGACAGTGCTGAATACAAAATTGCGTACTACGCATTTAATGTTTTGTGGGATTCACTAGAAAAAATGACAGATAAGGAGAGACAAAACCTTGCAGCCTCCATGGGTATTTCGGAAGAAGAGCTTATGTTAATAGCCGAGGAATTGTTCACCAATAATGCAAATCCGGATGTGGACGAAAAGACAATTAAGTTCGATCCGGAAGTTATGCGTGAACTGGCCAAAACAGACCGACTCATCTCGTTTCAAATGAAGACCCTCGGGGATGATGACCGCAGCCTGGAAGCCATCTATATTGGTGAAATTCTGAATGACAGCCTGTTTGAAGAACTATACCAACAGGCAGCATTTAAGCTGAAAAGTAAGTCATAAATTAGGAGGAGCTCGCATGGAATACGTGTATGGCGCAATTATTGGTCTCGTCATATCCGCGGTCTGGCAATGGAAATTAATAATTGACCTATGGACATGGAAGAAACGCCGTAGGGCCAAACTGGAGTCGTATGAACAGCAGCAACTCAAGGCCCTTAAGTCGAAACAACTTGAGGAAGTAAGATGCAATGCGGACTAGACAATGGTCACGATGGTGAATGAAGTCTCAAAAATGGGGTTTTTGGGGATTGTAAAAAATAGAGGAGGCGAAAGTCCTCTGGCTGGATAGAAGAACGGAGTGGTGAGTAGCCACTCCTTTTTGCAGTCATGACTATAAATATGGAAGATAACTATCTGTTTATAGAAGGAAATCAAAGGGTTTCAATTTCAGCAAGCCTTAAGAAATGGAATAATACAGTTCGTAAGATATGGTCTAGCCTCCAAAACCTTGGATTTTCATTTCATGGGGTTGTAAGAGATCACAGTGCGGTTTTTGCTTATGATCGGGATTTTATAGTTTTGCACCATTTTAATCACGATCAGCCTGTCACTAAAATGATGGGGATTGATAGTGGTTTCCATTGGTGGAACCTTTTTGAGAAGAATGATAGCCTTGGACAAATGCTTGCCTGTATCGAAGAAGAGGGCTTTACCTTTATGATTCCTGAGCAAGTTTTCACGGATGCTTTTCTCCACAACTTGTTACCGGATCAATTATGGGACTGGCATTTGGACTCACCAAAAAGCAAATTTTTGATATGGGCTCAGAATGGGGAGACCTCATTATTAATCGAATACTTCCCAGAAAAAGAACTCGCTCCCTATGGAGTGGGGGAACCATTAGAATGGCCCGATTTACTTTTTGAGTTTGAATTTATATCCTCAGAATGGGATGAGCTCTTTGAGATTGGCGATTCCAAGATACCTACTTCTTCTATTAAAACAACAAGTGAAGCCTTAACTATTTTGGAAGAAATGCCGGCGGGTGCTTTGGAAATTGCAAGGAAGGCGATCGATAAAGTGATGACTTCCTTTTCACGGGTCTGTGTTACCTACTCGGGAGGGAAAGATTCCCACACCTGCCTTCTACTCGTTATTAAATATCTGCTGGATAGACCGGAATGTAAAACGGAAGTCATTGTTGTGAGCTCGGATACGGGTGTCGAGAACACGGTTTTAAAACAGCATATACTGCGTGTGAAGGAAATGGTCGAATCACTCCCGCTTTCGATACCATTTTATATCGTAAAACCCGAATCAGATGATACGTTTTATACATGTGTAATTGGAAAAGGATATTGCCCACCAACTAAGTTGTTTCAATGGTGTGTTCGTCGGTTAAAATTACAACCGGCTCGTCGGGAACTTGAGCGATTATTGCCACCAGGGGAAGAAATGTGCATCATTCTTGGATCCCGTGATACTGAAAGTACCACCCGAGCAAGAAGTAACCTGAAATTCTTTGGTGAGGACTTTTATGGTGAACACTCCATCCCAGGAGTAAAAACAGCCGCTCCGATTCGAACATGGACAGCTACGGAAGTTGTCACATTTCTTGTTCAGGAAATGGCCCCTTGGGAAGGGTACTCAAACCATAATCTCATCCATTTGTATGGATCAGCTGCCGGAGGTTGGACCGAGTGCCCGACTGCCGCTGCAATTATAAACGAAAATGATGCTGTCCAGGCGTGTGGCAGTGCTTCTGGCGCGCGGATGGGATGTGTTACTTGTACTGTCGTTAAACGTGACGATTCGCTAAGAAATATGGCTTTAGATTATCCAGAGCTTCAGCCACATGTAGAGATGCGTACGGTTTTAAAAGCGGCACAGGACATACGTTACGGGGGATTTACTGGCTACCAGAGGAGAGGCAGAGGTAAGTTCAGTGGAGGAATCGGAGACCTTACGATCGATATTCGAACCATTATCCTTCAGCAAATGTATCAATTGCAAATTCCTTGGAATGAAGAAGAGATTATATTGTCATATCAGATGGTTCTTGAACGTGAAAGTGTTGAGGGATTTGCTATCAGTGCACGTTTTCGTGAGGCATTATTCGCTCACTTGCCTGTTCATCCTGGTATAGTTTCAGCGATGTATAGTCCACTTTGGGATCCCTGGGGTTGCGGTGTAGATCGTTTTACCGAAAAAGATATAGCAGCTATTAAACGATTGGAAATATTAGGGCTATAAAAGGATTTTTAAAGGCGGTCGCATATGCGCCGGCTCTACTTTTTTTGTGTCTGTATTGTATCTTCATAGATGTGATCAGATTAGAATTTCGTACTATCCCAGGCTGCTATTACTTTCGTGATTTCTTCAGTGATCGGTTTCCATTCAGTATCGGTAAAGAACTCTTCATCATAGAAAGCTAGATATACATTTTCTACCTCATTATAGAAGTACCCTACGAGTTCTTTCTCGTCCAACTTAATACCTTTTTCAACTGGATAAAATACTCCTTTCTCGATTTCCCTATAAATATGGCATACATCTGCAGGACACATATGTGCGGAAGGGTCTTTATCCATAAGATAGGTAAAACCTCCAATATCCTCAACGTAATAACATTCAGTCCTTTGATTAGGTTTTAAGATCAATCTATTCACTCCCATTTCCTAATGTAGAGAACATAATAAAAGTTGGGAAAGTTAACACTGTAAGTATTATATCACTATGTAGTTACACTCCTGCTTCGCATTATTGCTCATTGGCAACAAAGCCTATGCAATCCCTTTACAATGTCGTGGTAATGCGAATCTTTGAAAGGACAATAGCAAAAACCCTAGGAATAACCTAGGGCAATTACTAAAAAAGCTGGTACTGGCCAATCTCGTTCATTTTGATTTCTACATCTTCATGTATTTCTTCGACCATTGGATGCGGAGCAATATTTTGTAGAGCAAGCCGCTTCTTTCGTTGTTCCACAAACAGTTTATTGCTGGCTTCGATTTCTTCTATTCGCTCGAGGGTATAGCGGTTCAATTTCCCAAATGGGGGATTTGAAGCAACACAATCAAAACCCAGCTCACGCGCTTGTGCAACAACTATTTTGAATTTCATTTCCTTTGATAATGAGCTCCATGGTTTAGCCATTTCTTCTTCATATTGAAAAACTTCCCTCTTCTGAAGATCCAAAGGATTAAGATAGATATCAATCCATTCGCTGTCTTCTTGGAAGATGTTTAATGGTGCCTTCAATTCGCCAATTAGGCTATCACCACAATAGATACGTGTGTTCGTTCTAAATTCAAAGTATTTATTCAATCGTGCTTCTTCACGGGAGTAATGTAGGCCAATAATAGGAGTAGGCGTATAGAGCAGCGGTGGAAGATAGCAAAATGCTTGTATCGATGCTGCCTTAACTAGTAATAGATTGAGATCTACACCAACTGGGGCCAAACTATTAGTAGGAAGTAACATGGCCCCCGCTCCTAAACAAGGTTCGAAAACAGTTTGTACAGTCATATGCGGATTGTCTGAACCCAATATCATATTGATAAAGCTTGTAATTGATAGGGGAGTAGGGTAATATCCGTTCAAACCGGATTGGTTGCCTTCTTCCGCCATAAAATGTGACAAATGGTCACTGGGATGAAGAAGGAATAAACTTATATCGAATTCTTGATATAGATTATTCCAAAGCCTTTCGGATATAGTTGGGCGCTTGCACCAGCTTATTCCGAGAGAGTAACCAATCCAGTCAATGAGAACATCTACCCTTTCGCCTTCCGATCGTACATGATTCATACAACGTTGCAGCATTCGTTGTACCTCATTCGTGCCAGCAACATTGTCCATCCTGCAGGTGGGAAGTGCTTCACCAGAATTAAGTTCACCGTTATGGATGATATTCAACCATTTGAACCAACGGCCCCGAACAATAGTTTCTACCTTCATAGCAAGCCCTCGGTTCCACCCAAAACGGTAGGATGTATCTACTGATGTTGTAGGTTCAACATACAAGGGGTGGCATTCGATTAATCTTAGTTGCATTCTTGTTTCCAGCAACTTTTGCGGTGTTAAGTCATTCTTCATCTGTGCAATAATCTGTTCGATTACTTGCTCCTGAAATGTTTCTTTTTTCCGGCGACCCTCTCCTGGTACAACGGAAATAGTTGGTGAATCACTTTCGACCGAGCTGATAATTCTGTGGGCTAAATTCATACTGACTTCTCCTTTAATGGTTGATGTTGGCTGTTTTTGGACGCAAAAAACCCGCGTCTATACCAAGGACCAATAATGTCTCACCTTGAATGGCAAGAAAGACTACAGACTTGTAGTTTGGTCGCTTTTATAGAAGCGGGTTTATAAAAAAATCATAATCAGACGCTTGTCCGATACGCCAGAGAAAATTAATAAAGGGTAGGAATCTATTATAGCATTTTGTATGAAAACTGAGAAGGATTGCTCCGAATAGTTGAGTAGAGCTTGACGCTGAAAAATCAATGCTACACACGTGCTACAATGGTTGGTAAAACGGGATGTTACCTCGCGAGAGGACGCCAATCTCTTAAAACCAATTCTTGTTTGGGAAGAATAAATTCAGCCATTATTCAGTTGTTATTAATCCATTATTTACATGCATTCTGTTATGAAGTAAACTAAACCCATATAACTATCCTAATTTCTATTTGAACTGCCGCTGGACATGCGTCTCGCGTGAATTAATGATCGTTAGATCGCATTGCTATCTCCTTGAGATAGGATAGTTTTATCGATAATACGATAACATACGCCCTTTGTGGTGACTAATAGCTTTCACTTTTTCTAGTGAAATGCTCATGTCGCTGCAGAGGGCTTTTTTGCGTTCTCAAAAAGCGGAGGTGAATCGAGGGAACGGAACGCAAATTTTTAATGACGTTCAACCGACATTACAACAACCAAAAGGAGAGAGTTCCATGTTTAAAATGGCAAGTGAAGTGTTGAAAGGTACCGTAACACAGCTGGCCAAAGGAGCGAGGAAAAGTAAACTTGGAGAGAAGATGATTTTCCTCACGACTACGGAAGATGGAAATGTTGTTTTTTACGTTAATGGAGACGAGCTTTCCGTTGAAAGACAGGTACCGGCCGAAATTCAGGGGAGTCTAAAAGTGGCCACTTCCGTGAAGGAATTGTACACGAAAGTTTCGGCACTCCCAAATGAGACGGATATTACCGTTGAGTTGAAAGGTACCCTTTTAAAGCTGCGTTGGGGTAAAAAATCAGAAATCTGCTGTGAAATTGTTCCAGAGACAAGTCCTCGTGTAACGATTCCTAAAATTGATGTTTGGGTTACATGGAGACCAGGTGCATTACAGAGCATTGCTCGTATGCTTCCGATGTTTACTGCCAATCCTGCTGAACAAAAAGCGATATCGAACCCATCCATTGCTGGCCCAAATTTTAGCAAGGGTGAAGTAGAGGGTGAGTGTTTTGTCAGGGGGACGGACTCAAATCGTGCAATAACATTTAGGACCAACTCCATACAGTGGTTTGATGAGCCTATTAGTTTGGAATCATCCACTCTATCCGGTGTCGCTGAGCTTCTCCCTGACGAAGCTGAGATCAAGGTGGGAATCTCTGCAAATAAGGGAACAGTACTATTTCAATCAGGCACAACAAAAGCTTTAGTACGTATCCTAACTGGTACATACCCAACTGTGGATCGTGCGTATGACTACGCTACCAAATCGAAATGGACGTTTGATCGACAAGATTTATTGGAGTTATGCAGGCGCGTACGAACACTTTCACTGAACCCTCATAAACCTGGGGTAGAATTTCGAATCAAAGATGGGAAAGTACATGCAGTAATGCCTAATATACTAGATCAATCTGTTTCTGTTGGTATCGAAGGTGAACCTTGCGAGTTTGCTGTGAATGCATCCTATTTGGAAATGGCTGCGGCTGTTTATTTGAAGGCAGAGCAGATCACTTTGTTCGTTAACGGTCCAGATAGACCAATTTCTATAAGAGCCGAAGACAACGATGATATACGAGCCTTGGTTTTGCCTTACAGACTCTTATAAACCAATCGAAAAGTGAGGTGAGTGACCCGTCCAAAATTTCTTGGCGGGTCCTTTTTCATGGCAACCAGAGTAAAACTGAATTCTAAAGGTCTTACGTTTTCTACTGGATCATTACTAGAGGCAATTGGACAAAATGAGTGTTTTGCATGTGAAAATGTCCAGGAAAAGGACCTTTCACTTCATAAACTAATCACAAGTACAACGGATGTTGCAGAAATACGTCCAGTGAAAAGCCTGCGGTTATGGGGGATAGATGTTGAGAAAAACGACATCGAGAAAGTACAACAGCACCTTTCTGCAATGAGGAAGAAGTACTCTTGGCAAATGAAAAAGATTCAGGAGACGAAACAAACTCCCCAGTATTTACATGCTTTACGGATGGTACAGGAGAAGTTTGGAAATGTCTTCAATGACGGTAGTAGCCTTTTTCCTTACCAAATAGAAACTGCTGCCCTAATGATTGTGCTCAAGCGTACACTAACGGCATTAGATACAGGATTAGGGAAGACCAGGACTACTTTGGTTGGAATGGCTGCTGATGACGCAAATAAAAAATCCCTTGTGATCACGATGTCCAGAAATATCAATGACTGGATAAGAGAGTGTGAAACTATTGGGCTGGGGAATGAACATATCGTAGTAGAGAACAAAACGGATTTGCATTCTGACAAAAGAATCCACATTGTCTCCTATGAAAAGTGGGCAACTGATCGCATCGTTTTTAGGCGGAAACCGCATACCTGCTGCCCATCTTGTCAAGTTAGTATCCGCTCCTTATGGATCCAAAGCTTAGGGTATTGTAAATTATGCAAAACAAAAAACTCTCCTTTGCAAGAGGAGCGCTGGTCAGAAGATAATCTGCCGAGTGAATGTCCATGCTGTAAGAAGGATTGGGAAGGTCACTATTCGTGTACTTGTGGGTACACTGTCATCGAAAAGAGGAAACCTGCCCTGTATAAGTACATGCACAACGGCTACAACGCTTGCGCGATAGATGAAGCTCATTATATTAAAAATGGGTTCTCCAAACGAGCAATGGCAGTCCGAGCTGCTCAAACAGATCGGCGATATGCCCTATCAGGTACACCGGCCGAAAATGGAAGTGAAGACCTCTATTGGATTCTAGGTTGGGTAACGGGTTTTTCATCTCGCTTTGAAAATCCCTTAATCCAGCAGCCATACGCTGCATGGGGAAGAGCGGGTGAGGTAGCCTTTCGTGAGCATTTTGGCGGTGGTAAGAAGCGAGCTGTATTTGACATCGACTCAGTGGCGCCGCGGGTATCAAATCACGTTGAACTTTGGAATATGCTCGATACACTTATGATCCGTAAACGAAAGCAAGACGAAGGGGTTGCGGAGTGGATCGAGGTTCCAAAGCCTAAAAACCATCGCATGCATCTTGCATTGCATGAGGCAGAACGGGAACTCTATGACCAAATTCTAGCTGATTTCAAAAATTGGTATGAGATGGAGCTGGCTAGGAAAGAAGCTGCAGCTGCAAAAAACGAAGTATATCGAATATCGACAATCAGTATTTGTGCCTGGATGGATAAACTTCGTAAGGCAGCTTCATGCCCTTGGTCATTTGATAGATATGATGCCATAAAATCGAATGGGACAACTGCTAAGCTCGAGTACATGAAGAATAAGGCAAAGGATCTTCTCCGGCGGGGTAAGAAGTTATTAGTTTTCTCGTCTCATAAAGAGACAGTTGAACAGCTTGCACTGCTTCTGGATGGGGTTATTCCAGGTAAAAAGGCTGCTTACATCCATGGAGATGTAAAGATGCAATATCGTTGGGACCTAATGAAAAAATTCCAAGACCCTAACGATCCAATGAGCATCCTGGTTATGTCTACAAAAACTGGGGCTGAAAGTTATACATTAACCGAAGCTAAGGCAGTATTCCTTTTCGATCTTGATTTTAATGCGAAGAAAATCGAACAATGCTATAGCCGTGCTGTCCGTATTGGGCAAAGGGATATCGTCGACATTCACTGGCTTCTAGGCGTTGATACCATTGATGTGAACATGCATGGTCTTGTTCTCTCTAAGGCATCAGGGGTTGATTTGGCAATAGATAGAGAAGAACTGGATTTTGCAAAAATTGCTCAAGAATTCGAAGGGGACCGTGTCGCCGGGGCGAGCACCGCGATCGATTACGAGAAGTTTGCAGCTGAAATGCTTTCTCGAGGTACGAAGCGTGTTGCTTCATAAAAACATAACTAGGTTAACGGAGTGATAAAAATGCATCCAGTTTTTGAGCGAAGTACTGGTCATTTAATTATTGAATGGTATGAAAAAAAGAAGGATTCAACTGCTTCTCCAACCAGACATTATTTTTCAGCTAAACCCTCCACACTTCAGCTGCATCCTAAAGACCCCAAGCGCATAGTGAGAGCAACTTTCATAGACAAAATGCCAGTTTGGATGGAAAAATACTGCAAAGAATACGACTTCCAATCCAGACAGGTAACCCGTTTTGGTGAAGTCGGTTTTTGGATTGCCAATTGGAACGTATACCCAAGTGGTAATAAACCATTTAGTTCTCCACATATTGATGGTGCGGTTGAACAGTTTGTAAAACGAATACCCGATTTCATGGAAGAGCAGCGAGAACGCTTGCTAGCAAACCGTGAAACAATTAAACAGAATCTGATGCATCATCCGGATGCGTTCGAAAAGTTTGGACTGTATTATCGGTCGGAAGAACTTAGTGGAAATGGTGGTTGCATAGTAGTAGAAGATGTTATCCCCCCCTCTAATGGTGAATCTGATGAAGATTATAGAAAACGGATCTTGAAAGACGGGAAATTGGAGCAACTTATTAACGAGATAATATTACCGCTTCCTGCTCCGATAGATTTCGCCACTGACAATGCGGCAGAAGCAGAGGAACTTTCTGAAGAAGTTCTTGACGAAGAAATTTTAATCGATGATGTTTTAGAAGAAATCATCGAGGATGAAGAGCTGGTTATTGCCATTCTTGATTTCGAGGAGGCAGATGAAATTAGTGAGGAGAACTATGAATCAGAAAATGAAGGAGTCGAATTGATTCAACCCGATAGGGAAGGACAAATAGCTGATGTTGAAATACAAATAGACGATATTAGCGGAAAAGATAACGATGCAGGGATTTCTCCAGATAATCCTGGCCAAGATGTATCGAAGGGAGAAGCAATACAAGAAAGTACCGATACCAGTCTGTTTGAAGAGCAATCGGCACTCAAGGAAACTGAAAATGATGTAACAGTTGTTGAAGCAAATGGTAAGAGAGATATCGAAGGACAACTAGCATTATTTTAATATCTGTAACCAACTCCTACTCTATTGGTAGGAGTTTTTTCGGTTGGTAGGGCTGAAAGTACGATGGTCTTGTTGTTTCAAAATCTCTAACAGATCCGGACGCAAGGAAACGAAATCAATGAATGTGCAACTTCTAGATCAGGTAACCAACGTTGCATTTAGGAGGGGGGCTGTCCTAGCTACCGTACACATACGGTTTGTACAAATAAACTAGACGAGTATTGTTTTGGTTTTGTATAAATGGTATATTAAACCTAATATATCTGATTAATTCTTTTCGGGATCTCTGACAAGCGTCGGGGAGTATTATTGCTTTGGATCATGTTTTTTAACATATTAACGTCTACGCTTAATCCTTACGAAATGGAACTACTATTCTTATTATAGGGGTAGTTTATCCATTCATTAGTAGAGGATTTTTTGTTATTCCAAAAAACACCGGTTGGTGGAGTATAAGTCACTATTGACTTTGTGCTCTCACTCACCGGTGTTTTTTGTTTTTATAAAACAATCACACCAACCAAAAGGGAGAGAAGAAGGATGGACGCATTACAACAAAGCTGGGAGCACCACTCCATTTTCGAAGGGATAAACGATGATCTGGTTCTTCACTTCGCAAAAGAAGAATTACAGAAGCATAAGTACATTTCGAAAAGGGAGCTGCAAAAAATTGCAAAGCGAAAGGCGCTTAAGCAAAAGCTGCAGTGGATAATCCAAGATATGACAATGGGTTTGACCTTATTTGGAATTGTAGGGGCGGTATTCCTGAGTATTTACTTGGCCTATAGCCTTTAAGTCGAAGGCCAGGGGGAGAAGAAGGATGAATGAAGCAATCAACTTTGCAGGTCTGTATCTGTTCCTATTCTTTGGACTGCCACTCATTGTTGGGATTATTGGCGGTATTTGGGGGATAGTAACCCATGGTCAAACGCGTAGTGCGTGGGCAGAAATTCCAATTGCCCGTCCGGTAGAACCACAAGTACCGGTTTTTGAAAAAGAACTCGTTGACAATGAGCGGGTAGAAGAAATTGTAAATGAAATAACAAAAGGGCGAGATGAGCTTACTTATCACGTGAGCGAGCCTTCAGTTGCGATGGAAAGAAACATCAACGATTTGTTCCTTGCAATCCAGGAGCAGCCTCAACAGGAAATCCTCATATCATCTGCTGTGGATGAGGACGATAACTCTTCTGAATCAACTGATCCTGACATTGAGGAGAAATTGGAGGAGACGTATTGGCATAATCTTTCTGAGCAATTTGGTGATCATTCCATTCAAAATCTGGAGGACCAAGGTGTATCTCATGATTTTGAAGTACAAACGTTTCTCGAGGTAACGACGCCGCATAAGGAAAACATGGAGGTCATTGAAACAGACACAAACTCAGTTTCAATTGATGATCAGGTGGTTGAGACACCTTATATGGAGGAGGATATTCTGTGGGAATGTGCGGGCGAGAATGAAGAAAGCGAACACACATTTGATGATGAAGCTTTTTCATTTGATACTGCGCCTTCCGTTCTACAGCCGGCACACTATAAAGCAATTGAGCGGAAATTCGGTTCGATTGTAGCACAAGCCATCACGACAACCCCTGCTTTTGGTCCAACGGGGATGCACGATGTCATGATTGGACGAATATCACATAGTATTGCCGGATATGCATTACATTTCGCTGATAGCTCTATCCTCTTGAGTGGCAACTTTCGAAGGGAAGACGGCCTCACCGTTTTGGTATATGGGCAGTTTATCTCATACGAGAAGTTCTATGTTGCAAAATGTGAAGATCCATTTTCACTGAGTAGCTCACTACCATTTAGTTACCCAATTGAAGATGAGAACGTTGAAGCAGCAGTTAGTACGTGAAAGCGGGAGCTTGCCCTCCGCTTCTCTCCGGGCATCCGAAAGTCGGGTATCGGGAGAGGAGTGAAGGGAACAGATAAAACTAAAGAACTAATAACTTTTACTCTGAAAATACCATGAAAAACTTTTCGAGGAGGTACATAGAACCAGATGAATGAGGTAGGTTAGTAACACATAATTTACCTCTTATTTCTAAAATTTAGTTGATTACTTACCAATTTTATACTAGAATCCTTTATGAAATGAAATTTCATCATAAATGTCAAATTTTCTATTGTAAATAGCATGAAAACTTCATTTTTCATACTGAAAAAAATGAATCTAGTTTTGGTACATTTGACCTATTTGTTAGTAAATGGAGGAGAGTATGAACATGAAAGCAGCCAACAAACTAATGGAACAGATCAAATTATCATTGTTGTCGGACTACAAGAAGAAATTAGAACGGGAACCCATTGGCGTAATAAAATTTTTTATAAGAGATTACACCCTACAAAAGACTGGTGTAGAAGATGTGATCGATTGCAACGATGCTTCCAGTATCGAGGGAGTTGTTGAAAAGAATGGATTGCGAAATAAATCAGATTTTGATTTGTTCTTTGGACTGCTCGCGAGAGGGCTGATGCGGGCTTCTGACTTGAGTTATGGGTATGTTCGCGTAACCTATAACGTCAACCATGATATACCAAACTCAGAAGAGAAGATCTCCATGCAGATGACATTCGAAAGGGAAACGCACTATAACCGAGGATATTTTGTATCTTGACGTTCTGAAAAAAATTCTGGATAATTTAGTTGAAAACGCCATAATAATACATACGAGAAGCACTCGTTCGTTTCAGGCCTGTATTGGGCTTGTTCGACGATGTGCTTTTTTTATTGTCTAAAGGAGGGGAATTAAAGGAGTATCCACAAGAAACTTCAAAATTGGAAAGGAGTAACTACATGAAAACAAATATTAAAAAGTTTAAAAGGATCATGTCTTTTCTGATGGTCTTCGCATTGGTGTTTTCTGTTTTCACTCCAGCTGCTTATGCTGATGGCGTGAACTATGATACTGACTCCAAGGTAGAAAATGGTATTTGGAATGTTGTCAACAAGGTTGGTGGTATTGGGGGGGCTTTTTTTACCTTAATGTTCCTGGTAATTACCCTTGTTATCGCGTCTAAGGCTGTCAGCCCTCAAAATCAAGGGATGCTGTGGGGAGGATTAATTACGTGTGCAATAGCTGGGGTTATTTTCTTTAGTGCGTATTTCTTAACAAACGATCTTAAAGGCGTCCTTAGCTAATACCAAAAATCCTAACCAACATCAAGGTGGCGTTCCCACCTTTTTGTTTTACAAGGAGGGATTATAATTTTGGAAATCATTGTTCCGGAAGATATTACAGGAGAAGAAAAAGAGGTCTTGGCCATCTTCTCTGTACGTCAGTTTTTTATTATCTTTCCTTCTGCCATCGGAGGGTTGGTCTTTCTAATCTTTGGTGGGCTCCCTTTTGTCGAGGGTTTAGCCGATTTCATTATCCGAGCAATACTTTTCTTGGTGTTCATTGCAGCTGCAATTTGCTTAGCATTTATTCCGCTTAAAAAATACGACTGCTATCTAAATCAATATGTCGTAACAATGGTAGCTTTCTACCGAAGTCAAAAATCCTATTACTAAGGAGGATCTCCTCTTGTGGTTTGACATTTTCGTCTATTTCATGATGGGACTTTTCTTGGTCATGGTGATATTTCTGTTCTATATGAAAAAAAGGATGGACGCAAACGAACCCATTTTTGGGTGGCAGCGGAAACAGTATCTAAAGGAACAGGGAAAGAACCAAGAAAATGACCAAAATAAAGTAAAAAGAAATAAGGTTCGTATAGAGATCGGTACCGAAACCCTGGAAGATATGCTGGGGATTAAAGATATTCGATATGGTGTCTTCGAAAAAACCAAAAACGAGTACTGTTTGATTGTTGCTACTGACTCTGTAAACTTCGATCTTCTTAATGATGGTGCACGACAGAGCATCATTTTGGGCTACCAATCTCTTTTTCGTGTAATTCGCTTTCCAGTTCAAATTTTAGGCCAAGCGGTACGGCAAGATTTACGAAAAGAGGAACAGCGGTTTGAGAAGAATCTGGAGAAGTGTAATAAACAGACCCAAGAATATAACCGGGAAGTAATCAAAGAGATTAAGGAAAAGTCTGAAAAGGAATTCCGAATTAGCCGTCGAGTATACTATGTCATTTCTTACAGCTACCAACCATCAGCTATGGGACAATTATCGGTTGAAGCAAGAGAACAGCGGATCCTACAGGAACTGTATATGAGAGCAGCTACCGTAGTTCGAATGCTGAAGAGGGCAAAAATTGAAGCGGAAATTTTAGAATCACTGCGGGCAATGGAAGTTATTAAACGCGCGCTAAATCGAGATAGAATTGTCGCTGTCCCCATTGAATCGTTAGTTGAGGAAGGAAAAGAGAAGTTTAGTCCGTATGTTACTGCGGATGTTACAACACTTCCGGGGTGGGAAGATTTGGTTTATAAAGAGTTGATGGAGGAGTATTCAGATGGTGGCCTTCCTGAGCAAATTCAAGAAAACGAAGCATCCTAAAACTGACAATACACTTGAATTGGAACATAAAAGTGAGGAGTTAAACGCTCCTCTATCGTTTCCAAGCCTAATTGAAAATATTAAGAATGATGGGATCACATTTGATAAAGATCATTTTGTAATGCAAACAGGCTTAGGTGATAAGAAATATGGGCGGTCCTTTTATGTTCGACCTAGCGGTTATCCACGGACTGTTCGAATAGGATGGCTAGAAAGTCTTTTTACTGGTGATGACCTGGACGTTTCCGTTCATATTGAACCGATTGACCGCACAGTAGCAATTAAAAAGCTTCAGGATAAAATTGATGAATTAGATACAGTCATAACATCAGCAGTTAAACGTGGAGACCAAGCAAAAGTCGAAGATGCAGAAACGAAAAAATCGGATACAAAGTTTTTGCAAAGGCAGATCAAAAGTAACCAAAATGGGTTGTATTATGTTTCGATCCAAGCAACTGTATTTGCAAAAACGCTCGATGATCTTAATGCGAAATGTGTAGAAATTGAAGGGCTTCTCGGGGGTGAAAGCATTGAGATTGTCAATGCATACGGAAGGCAGAAGCAATGCTTCCTATCAACGCTGCCACTTGGCAAAAATTATTTGTCCAAAACGAGCAGAAACTTGGACCAGCAAAGTCTTACTGCAATCTTTCCTCATGCTTCCTCAAAACTGAACCATACGGGTGGCATGCCAATTGGCCGGTATGACCGAGAGTACGTTTACTACAACAATTTTGACCCCAAACTTAACAACTATTCGGTTGGTATTTTTGGAGAGTCCGGGGCAGGAAAAGGGGTCATGGTTAAGCAGCTAATTGGCCGTGGTCCCATGGACGGAATCACACAACACTATATTATTGATGTTGAACCAGAGTATATTGATCTCACCTTGGCATCTGGGGGAATCGTTATTCCCATAAGATCTACCAAGGATGAAAACGCAAATCGAATCAATCCTCTGGACATTTTCCCAGAAAAAGAAATCAAGAATAAGGGTGCTGAAGATGAATATGTGGTTGAGAAAATCAATGTAAACGAAAAAATTAAAGAGGTTATTGAGTTCTTCAAGGTTATGAAAGAAAGCTGCACCGTTGATGGGAAAGGCTTAAATCCTGTCGAACTTGGTGTGTTAAACGATATACTCGAAGACCTTTATGAAAATAAGGGAATTACTGAAGACCCCAGCTCCATTTACGAAAACATAGAATCAATTGATGAAATATCCGGAAAGATCGTTTGGTCGAAACGATATGTAGAAATGCCGACAATCAGTGATGTTTATAAACGACTCGAAGATGAACGTAAAAATGGATATGAAGAATTGAAAGAATTGTGCAGTGTTGTAAAGCTATTCACGAGAGGGAAAGCATTTGGTTTATTCGATGGCCAAACGCGTATTAACAATAATACAGGTGTTTCCTTAGATGATGCACCGATCGTTACATTTGATATTTCTAAACTCTCTGCAAATGGTATTGAACGTCCTCTTGCGCAGCACGTTATTATGACATGGCTGTGGAACCGTGCAATCGTAGGAAACCCAAAAGCTAAAAAACGTGTAATCGTTGACGAGGCGTGGATGATGCTCAAATACGCTGCTATGATGGACTTCATTCTCTTACTAGCTGCTCGCGGACGGAAGTGGAATGTATCCCTTACACTTGTTTCCCAGCGCTATGAAATGTTCCATAGAACGGAAAAAGCTCGAGATATTGTTGCGCAAATGAACACGGTACTTTTCATGAAACAATCAGATGAAGACATCGAACCTATTCTCGAAACATTTAAGTTCTCACAAGAGGTTGGTGAGATGATTCGTACAGCTGGTGTCGGTGAAGTAGTTATGAAAGCCGGTAAGGAAATTGTTGCCTTCGTTTCTGAACCGACTCAGTATGAATGGAATTTCCTTAACACAAACCAAAACGTAGAGATGGGTAAAAAGAAAAGGCGTACAAGATCTGAAGAGATTAAATGGCTGGAGACTCCAGTGGATATTCAAGAGGAAGTGGTGGCATGAAGAAAGTAACTATACTTCTTTTCCTAATGCTATCGGTTTTCTTGTCTAATGGTGGTATTGTATCGGCAGCAGATCCACCGGGTGTGCTCATTAAGGAAGAGATGACTGCAAATCTTAAAAATATGGAGGAGGAGGCGAATTTAACAGACTCCATATGGATAAGATTTTCCAGGTATATATTTGAATCAGTGCCAATTGCTTCTATGGATACACTGGTGTTTGGCAACCCTTATTACGTCTGGATGGATAAGGCAGACGGAGTTAATGTAAACAGCATGAAGTACGGATTGTTTCCGGAAGAGGTTTACACAAAGGTAATTGATCCAGGGGTGAATATTTTTGCCGGTGCTTACTTCGGATTTGTTACATTGGCCATTCTTCTAGCAACTCTGAAACTTGGTTGGAGAGCCTATACGCCACAGGGGAAAGCTGATTTTTGGGTAGACATTCAGATGTGGGTATTCAGTGGATTATTTATGCTGTCTACAACGATCCTGTACGACGTTATTTTTGAAATGAATAATAGTATCGTATCAGAGTTCGGAGGGCTTATCCCAAACAAGTCAGCAGTGTCCATTATTGCCAACTCTAGCGGATGGAAAATTGGGGACATATTCGTGTTCTTGGCTGAATGGGGCCTGTCCCTTTACTTGAATTTTATTTATATTTCGCGATTAATCGTCATTATCTTCCTAATGATTTTGGCGATCGTTGCTGCGATCTCACTCTTATATGCAAAAACAAGACCCTTTTTCGGAATATGGATTAAGGAGTTATGCGGAAATGTATTCCTCCAATCAATTCATGCACTGGTGTTGGCGGCTATGGCTGGATTAGCTTCCTTAGGAGCGGGGACGATGTTTAAGCTTGGCATGATTATTCTCTTTGTTCCTGTTACAGGAATCATTTCTCGATGGTTACAACTTGGAGACAGTTCATCTCGGCTGGGCCAAGCCTTAACGATGACTGGATTGAGTAGCATCGGTGGGGCGGTCATGCTTGCAAAACAAGCTGGTCAGGTTATGGGTGGTGCAAGAAATAATGCTCGCCAAGGTGGTGGCGAATCGCAAAATATGGGCAGCGATCGTGGTACCACAGGAATTGCTGAAGCTGCTAAAGGTTCATCGTCTCCAGGCTGGCAACGAATCAAAAATACAGCTGGGAATGTAGGGATGATTGCAGGAGCTACTGCTGGGTTACCATTCGGTGGTATGGGAGCGGCGGTTGGTGGTTACTTGGGAAGCAAAATAGGGAGAGGCATGGTTCAGATGCCTCGGAATCTTTCTTCGAGTGCAGCGCAAACGCTTCGTACCCTACGTACAAAAGGGGAGGGTACGAAAGACGGCAAGTTTTTCGGTGAATGGGATAGTCTTAGTGCGCGACGCGATTGGTACGGTAGATTAGGTGAATCAATAGGCTCGGCCGCAGGGGAAACAGGCAGCCATATTGGCCGTTCAATGGGTCATATGATGTCTGGTGTTAGTAGGCAGAGAGTCCAATCCCAAGATTTTTCTAATAAAACTTTGTCTGATTATGCTGCTGACCCAGAATTCAGCGGAGCGAATGTAAGATGGCAACAAGATAATCGTGGTTCTGCTTTCTATGCTCAGAGTAATAAAGACGGTAACTGGAAGCGTATTAGTGCAATCGGCGCTGCTGATGCAACATTAAAAAGAGGCGAGAATCGTGTTGTAGATTACAAATTGAATAACGGAGCGAATTGGACAAGACAAGAAAATGGGACATATCAACTTTCAGGGGGCTCGTCCGCTCCCCGGGCTTATACTACAGCTCCTTCCCCACTAAGTGTATCTAATACTTCGGCACCTCCTTCTCTGAATGGGGTACCGATTACAAATGCTTCAGCCTCTCCTTCTCTGAATGGGGTACCGATTACAAATGCTTCAGCCTCTCCTTCTCCTAATGGGGTACCGATTACAAATACATCGGCGCCTTCTTCCCCACTTGGGATACCAAGGACTTATACTTCGGCTCCTCCGGTCGCCATAGGCGGAAGTAATAACATGGGAGGGGGAACTTCTGCTGCTCCTTATTCTCCAGGAGGAAATACGGGTGGCGGTACTTTGATTAATCCCCCTGCTTCTTCTGGCGGAGTGCAAGTGGCTGGACTTTCAGGGTCTACTTCATATCTTGGCAGACAATCTGGTGCATATATCGTTGGTACGGATAACAAAAGATATGAGGATAGACGAATGGATCCAGGTAACATTAACCCAGACCAATATTTTGCACACAACATTCAAGGCGTCAGCCGTAGAACTACTACAGATTTTGGGGCCGATCTTACTCATCGATCTATTGGAGCTGCGAAAACCGCAAAGGCGTGGGCAGCAACTGGCGTAAAAAATACATATCAAAGAGCAAAAGGCCTAATAGGTTAAAGAGCTTAGAGGATATCTTGATACTTGAAGATATCCTCTCTCAATATCCTGATTCGATTTGTAAAGTTGGTGAAATCTTTGTCGATGAACAATTCTCAAGATATCGGAAAACAAGCTGCTGATCAGGTAACAGGCGTTGGTAAGAATATTGGAAAAAAAGTTGCCCAAAAGGCGATGCAAAAAGCAGCGAAATGGCTAAAAAAGATCGTAATGGATCTTATGAAGAAACTGGTTGTAGGGCTACTAAAAGCCATCATTGCCTACATTGGACCGGTTGGACTCCTAATCATTTTTGCCATTTTTATCGTTGTCATGCTGCTTGAAGCGGTTTCAAGTGGTGACTGGTATTTTAAAGCTGGATCCAGAACACAAGCAGAAATTCAAGCTGATAAAGCATATGAAAAGAGATTTAGAGATTTGGCAAATGAAAGTGTAGCTGAATTAGATAAAGTAAAAGCAAATCCTGATTGGATTACCGAGATGAAAATGTTAACGAAACCTAGCTGGGGTATTGCAGCTGCGCTTGCTAGGTACAAAATAATCAGACAAGAAGAGAATATAGTCCTCCCTGACCCAGAGGAAATGTATGTTGGTTTGAAACCTGTCTTTGAATATAAGGAAGTAACGGACGATGAAAAAAGAATAAAAAATGTGATTACTTGTTGTACAGTGGATGGGTGCACCACAAGGGTCGAGATCGAAAAAATTATAATGCCACCCCATATGGTTTTGGATTTAGTCAAAACACCATTTGGTGAGACCCAAATTGCTTCAGTAGTAAAACATTATCCAGGCGGAATATATGCTCCAGATCCTCCTAAAGAATGGGAGTACTTGGGTTCAAAAGAATCTGGCCATTGTACCATTGAGAAATACCAGCAATGGGATGAAACACAAGTAGATGATCGTGGTATTCCTGCTTTAAATGTCGATCCAGAACGATTTAAAGCTTTTCTCAGAAGTAAGGGAGTTCATGATGACGATTTTAAGCTCATATTGGAATTAGCAGAACAAGCTGATGATTATTTCTTCAGAGAGCAATTTAATGGCAACAACAGAGATGGCGACTTTGATGATTCCATTGGAAATACTGATGTTCCTGATCTTAGTATGTTAGACGGGTGGGCCTGGCCTGTTGAGAAAAACAGAATAGTAACCTCACATTATGGAGGGCGTTGGGGCGAGTTCCATTATGGTTCTGACTTGGGTGGATCTGAAGCTAGGGGAAGTCGCATTCTAGCTGCCAAAAATGGTGTAGTATTACTTGCCCAGTGGTCTGACTCCTATGGAAACTGGGTTATAATCGGTCATGAAGATGGAATGCAAACAAGGTATGCCCATATGAGTAGCTATGGAGTTAGAGTTGGTCAACAAGTTGTAGCTGGCCAACCAATCGGCAAAATAGGATCGACAGGCGAATCAACGGGGATTCATTTGCATTTCGAGGTATTAAAACACGGAAACAGGAGCCCCTTTATAAAGTCTGAAAAAATGGAGGCATCTTATAATCCTATGGATTTCATAGGAGCTATGAGAGCAAAGTAGAGGTAGACGAAATGAACAACATGATAAATGGGATTGGAGAGTTCACCGAAATTGCAATTCGGTTTTTGCAAATGGTTGGAATCCCTGTATTGGCAGTTCTTACATTGATTGGTTTACTTACGTTATTAACGGCAGGTAAAAACCCTCGGAGAAAAAGGACAGGGTATATTATAACCATTGTTTTTGGGATATGCATGTTGATGGTTGCATATGCCCCACTTCTTTCTTATCAAATGGAACTGACAACAAAAACGTTGAATGTACAAAATCCAAATGTTCATCAGCGAGTTGATTCAACGGGGGGACTGATTGGTAGCAACCTATTCAAAGGCTTACAGTATGCTTCGATCCCGATAACTGTTACAACCTTTTATCTTGGTTTTGGGATAAGGTTAAACGCTGCGGGCAATCCACAACGCAAGAGACTGGGTATAGGCTTACTACTTTTTTCTCCTCTAACGTTGGTGGTAGTTTTCTTAATGCCAACCTTAATTTTGAGACTGTAAAGAACGCGGTGAAAGCGAGTGAGAAAGAAGAAGACAGTAAAACGAATAACGTGTGAAGAATAAGGGATGTGAATTAAGCACATCTCTTTTCTATGAGTGAACGTCTTAGTATAACCGTACGAAGTCCTCTCCACCCAAAATGAAAGAGACATCACCAAAGCAGCAGCTGGAAAAGTTTGAAGGGTGTATGAGTAAGAATGGGGATTTGGGAGATTCTCGGGATTGAACAAACGGTAAATGTCGTAGAGTTTTTGAGAAATTCTATATCGTTCATTTTTTAACGAGGACATGCCCGTCTTTTCGATCCTCAAGGGAGCCACAAGGCTTCCTTTTTTCTATTACATGTCGAGGATTGCACTAAAATTTGGTATTATAATCAGACAGATATCCAGAATAATGCATGGTGAGGTGCTTTAATGAGCTTTAGTGCAAATGTTTATAGAGTGTTAATCGCATCACCATCAGATGTTACTGAAGAACGCGAAGCAATAAGAAACACAATCAATTTATGGAATACAAAGAATGCAGAACATTACAATTTGATTTACCTCCCTACAATGTGGGAGACTAACACGACTCCTAAACTTGGCGCAAGACCACAAGAAATTATCAACGAACAAATAGTGGATAAATCTGATTTACTAATCGGAGTGTTTTGGACTCGAATTGGATCACCAACAGGAGTAGCCGATTCTGGGACTATTGAAGAGATTCAACGATTTGTTGACTCAAAGAAACCTGCAACATTGTATTTCTCGGACAAGCCAATCCCTCAGGATGGATTCAAGGTTGAGCAATATCAGAAATTACAAGAATTTAAGCAAAAAATGCGTCAACAGGGATTAATGGGTGACTTTTTTACAACTGAAGATCTGGAACGAAAAGTTGATTATCTTTTAGATGAGCATGCAAAGGAAAAAGGGAAAGCGATTTCTGACAAGGAACACATAGACAATTCTGCTCTTACAAGTCGCAAGCCGAATTTTGAATTACTCCTAAATGACACGAAGGAATTAAAACTCAAACTGCCATCGGTATCGTACAAAAAGGAGTTTCATGGTTATATAGATTATGAAGAAATCGGGGCACACTTACAAAAATATTTAGATAGAAAAGAAGTAGAGGAGTACAATAAAGACCTCCCTGATCAAAGTATAGTTGATGATTATAATGAGGAGCTGCGTACTTATCATCTAGTTAAAGAGCATTTATCAAATTTATCAATTAACGTAGGGAACACTGGGAATTTAAAAGCAAAAGGAATTATTATAGATTTGACTTTTCCTCCAGAGGTTTGTGTAGTGGAAAAAGGTAGTGGAGAAGAAAGGGAAGAACCAGTAAGACCAAAAAACTTGCCAGAGAATCCTTTAATGAAAGCTCAGTTTAAATCTAGACAAGAGCTTATGATTAAACCATTTTCTAATCATTCTCTGTTAAGTGGATTTGGTCAATCAATACTTAACTACCCCGACTACTCAAGTGAAAAATGGAGTCGTGTAGCCAGATTTGACCCTAGAAATTATGTAAGGGTTGAGGACAACGTAGTGACTATTAAAATTGACTCACTTATACACACAAGAGAGATTGAATTTACCGATGAAGTAGAAATTGTGGCACTTAAAGAAGGCAATTTTTTTATAGATGCGGAGATTATTTCTGAAGAATTAGAGCAAGCAGCTTGTTTTAAAATTCCACTCCTCATATCAAAATAGTGAAATAAAGCGGTTTGCACGTTTAGCGTAAGTGTTCTCAACAAGTGAGAGAAATAGGGTCTTGGAATCCCCCAAATGAAAGTTTCGTTCAACAGTCATCAAATCGATGGCTGTTTATTTTTTCTCCTGTTAATCCTTTGTAATTCCAAACTGTACGATGTCAGATTAGACATAAAAGTGGTACCTGACCATTTTCATAAAAAGAGGGCTGGAAATGCAATTTCAAACGTTACTCGTGAATGGGGAGATGTTTTGATCGTACAGCTTGCTACTGCCCTTTGAAATAAAGTTCCATACCTGTTTTGTTCTTTTTGTATAATAAGTATTATCTCCCTGTAATTATTGAAATGGGAACCTGGTTCATGCAATATTGATCCTGGTCTAACGGTTCACAAAGTGGAGAAGTTTCTAAAACTCCCCGGAAATGATCGCAAAGCGGATAACTTCGAGATCTAGGATACAGATATTATCTAAAGAGGTGACTTATGATGGCACACATACTGAGCGGAGTCAACGAGTGCGAGATTATTAAATCCTTAGCGAACATTTTAAACACAACCCCAGAAGAAATCAAAACATTCGTAATGTCGCAGCATTTCCGGGTAAAATGTGAGGGTATATCCTGGACATATGACAAATTAGAGCTTGAACATATCTTATCGTATTTTGGCATCAAACCTAGTGAAATCAACTTGTCAGGGATTACAGTTAGCCATGTTGCAGCCATCATGGACAAAGAATCGTTTATACAGCAGGGGTTGCTAAGTTTGCATTCTCTTTTCTCGACTGAAAATACGGTGCGATCCTTTTTGAAAGAACATGGTATTACGGTAGAGTCGCATGCAGACGGCTCTCTACGTATTCTGGTAAACGGAGTTCCTGCAAGTACTGAATACTTAGACAATCGACTGAAAAGGGACCGGTGTATCAATGGATTTCTTTTTGGGGATGATCCCGAGAAAGATCGGAACATTTCGCATATCAAAGAATGCCCAGAATTTATCAGTCATATGGGACGAGAGCTACTTCACACAGCGAGGTTTGAAGAGGAATGGGTAGCAAGATCAATCCTCTCGGTAATTACCTTTCAAGCAACAATTGAGGAAATCGATCTGTCAACCTATTACACTGAATTTAAAGACAGCATTGAGATGAATCGAGCGTTTTTCGTGCTTAAGGCGTTCGAACGGCTTTTGTTAAAAGAAACGGGATACCCGGGGAATAATCTCATGGTGTATCTAAAAGAAAACATTAATATCAGTGCGGAACGTATTATTCAAATCCGAGAGATTACTAGATAACAATGCTTGGTAATTCTGTTGCAGCGGCAGCTTTGGACTTTTCTACAGTCTAAAGATGCCGCTGTTTCTTTTTGTGATAAACAGATCGTGGCACTGCCGAGATATCTTCGTTCCGTTTTCGGAAGAGCTGTCCGCCGCGTAGCAGCGACGTGTCGGCTAAACGGATCTACCGTTCTCTTTTGGGGAACAATCCGGATTGATGCACCGGATAAACTAATTGTCAGGATAATAAAGGAAAAAACGAATCTTGTTTTCTTTTAAGTCATATACTAAAATGGAAACACATGGATGCTGAGGTGTTTAATAATGACAGTTTCTCGGGAAGATTTATTTCTTGATATTTGGAGTCGTTTAAAGAAACCATTTCCGGCGGGGAGCATTGAAGCTAAGAAGGGCCTAGAAGGAGCAAAATATATACCTGTTCAGGTTTATATCCATCGTCTTAATGAAGTAGCAGGGATCCACTACTCATGGTCAATTAACAATACGATCGTAGATAATCAAAATAATGTGGTTGTTGTTACAGGAACACTGAGTATCGTCGATGCTAAGCGTGATGGTATTGGTAGTGCAATAATGCAGAGGGACACAAGCGGCTCCGTCATCAATTTAAAAGATACTATTCGTTCAGCAGCCTCAGATGCATTACGTAATGCTTGTGATCTGTATGAGATGGGGTGGCATGACCTTGCTCCATTTCGAGATTGGGGAAGAAATCCTGGAGCGGGAATCAAAAAATCATCTCACGCCGGCGATTCATCATCAGTTTCCCAAGGCTCCGGTGTTTCATGTGTTAAATGTAGGAAGATGCTATCAGATGAGGATCTCGCATTTTTGAAGATGCATCGAATTGCAGTTAAATTTTGCCGTGATGATGTTCCAAATCATTTCTTAAAAAATTCGAGGTGAAATAAATGAAACGTCCTTTGTTGGTCTCTTGCTCTATGTGCTCTCATTTTGACTCAAACCAAGCAATTTGCTCCCTGAATCAAGAAAGAAGAGAGGCGGTACAAACTAAGCATGCGATTGAGTGTCAAAAAGATGGGAGATTCATTCGATATATGCACGTGCTACCCGATTCGTATAACTACTACCGGTTAGACGAGGAGATCCCGGGGAATTGGCGGTATGACATGTCGCGCATACCGAACGACGAATCAGGGCTGCCTCTTTTCGTGATTACAAAGAGAGGAATGGAGAGAGCTATTCCCGCTAACGAAAATATATCTATGAAGAGTGATGTGATGTTCGGAGTTCCTCGTATCATGACCTATCAAGGACAACGAGAAATTATTTATGAGTTAGGGGTGGAGCTGGCTCAGTGCGAAGCTGAAAAGGCTGGGGTTGAGCTTACAGTTTTCCGTGAAGAACAAGGATGGGCGGGAATCGAGTCTTTCATTCGGGAGTACAATGATCAGCAATACCAGAAAAGACAGTCGTTTGGCCCGTGGTTAAGCGAAAAATCAAATGCGGAGTGGTAGCATTGCAAAATCCTAATTTCAAAGATAATGTGAATGATATTCGAACGAACATCATAGAGGTAATTCTGCGGCTGTTCCAAAAGTTGAATGCGAGTGACCGCGAAATCAAACTTTACCATGAAAGATACGAATTACACTATGTTCCTAAGCGTGGATTGTGGCTAAAGGGTTGCTCAGGAAAAGTTTTTACAAAGGATGAAAGGTACGCTTCGATCAGCCTTGGTTATGAAATTCAGAACTATGAGCACGTTCCTTTTGAATGGTTAAACAGCTTACTAACATCCGAAATCTATTGCGAAAAATGAATAGAACAATGCGCTGCAACGTGTTTATTAGTATCTTAAAGTCACTTTGGCAGGAAGTTGAAGAATATCGTAGAGTTCAGCAAGAACATAATAGTTTTTCTAGCTTGGTGGAAGAAGCATGTAATAATTTGCTCATGAAACCTAGACCCTTAATAAGGGCACCGAGGCGTCGCCCGTCACAGCATCAGCTTTCCAAATATAAAAAAAAGAGGACTTATGTTTCTATTGATCCAAACTATGTTCTTAAATTACGTACGTACTATGAGAAGGAAGCGGGGAACACTGTTGACTCAAGTGTGGTAGTAGAAACGGCTCTGTTTTACTATTGTGTAGACCGAGGACTCAAAATAAGAGAAAATGAATATTTTGGATACGAAAACTACCAAAAATTAGCTCCCTTGTCAGAGAAGGATATCATTAAAGCTTATCACCGCCTGGCTATAAAGTTGGGAAAAAGTCCAACAAGCCGAGAGTGGACTCAATATCGTCATGAAGTGCAGGCACCTTCATTAAAGGTTGTTCTTCACCACTTTTTGACTTTTAATAATCTGAAGTCGGCGGCAGAAAAAGGGGAATCCTGAAGGGGTTTTTTTAAGGTTCTTCAGATTTTGTGGTTGAGATTTATTACATGATTATTGATGGCAAGTTTGGATTATGTAGTTGAATTACCATATTCAACTCGTTACCATTTAAGTAGATTAATTCAAAATCTTGAGGGATTGGAACGGTGAAAATACAATGACAAAACAACCTGAATATATTTATTTTAATCCTTGGTCGTCAGGACAGAGTATTAACCTGTTAGAAGAGGAGGAAAGAAGTATTTCTATTGAGTATGTTATTGATGCTGATGGAAACATGATTCCATATGAGCGTGTGCTAGAAAAGATAGAGATAACAAAAGAACATTGGGTAGAAATTGACGAACTTGTGAGAAATTTAGATAAGGATTCTGTTAAGAAAATTCGAAATAAAAAGGTTACATAGTGACAATGAACATGACTTTCAAATTCGGGTGGAGGCTAATTCTCCACCTTTGGTGGTGTTGATATTTCCATCTTGGTTGAAAAGTCGCGAAACAGTAAATTTACGCCCTCTCCGACCATAAAATCCGAATACCCTTTTTAATAAGGAGAGAAAAATGTTCAAGTACCTTTATGCAATTTTTCTAGCTGTTGCTGTTTTGGTAGGCTGCGAAACAAATGATTTAAGTAAAGTATTAGATGGAAGTATACAAATTGGTTCTCTAAACGATGAGACGAGCTATGCACCATCTAAACAAGCAGCTGCCGCAACAATGGATGCGAAGCAAGCGTCACCAACAGATGCGAAAACTAGTGAGAAAAAGCAGACATCTTCAAAACAAGTTACTGCAGTGAAAAATGAAGGAGAACTAACGGAAGCAATACCTCTACCCGCTCTCGAGCATTCAAAAAATCAAAACAGAATCCCAGTTGAAGTTCGTCATGTGTCAGACGGGGATACGATTACTATAGCTATAGATGGTATAGAAGCGCCTGTTCGTTTTCTTTTGGTTGATACCCCTGAAGTTCATGGAGAAAAAGCGGAGAATGGACCTCAGTTTATGGGGCCGGAAGCCTCTGAATTTACAAAGAACATCATTGAAAATGCAAAAACCGTTGAAATTGAAAAAGATAAGGGTGGAGATAGTACTGACCGGTATGGCCGGAGACTATATTATGTATACGCAGATGGAAAGATGATTCAATGGGAGCTCCTATCCCGGGGATTAGCCGCTGTTAGATATGTATACGAACCCAATACTAAATATTTGGATGACTTCAAAAAAATTGAGGAAGAAGCTAAAGAGAAGAAAACTGGCATTTGGTCCGTCCCTGGCTATTCCACAGATCGTTACAACATGGATGTATACGATGATCATTTAAAGCATGCGAATTGAATTAAACATTAGTGACTTTCTATAGTATTGTTTCTATTCTCAAAACGTGTTTATCATAAACACCAAAATCGATTTATAATTGAAGCAAATCCAATAAATTACTTTTATCGGAGGCACCGATGGAATTGAGGGAACATCTCTCTTCTATGCGAGTGCCTTTTTTCTTTAATTATGTTGAGGGGGTATATTTTTTTGTGCATTGCATCAAGTGTTCAACGTTACATTGCTGAGAAACCTTCCACATATCGAGTTATTGGTCTTGTCATGGTCAAGCCACAAGTCGATTGTGATTCGGGACAGATGGGTATAGATTTCGATCTTCTCATAGGAGATATCGATGAGCCCGTTAATTTTCTTTCCTTTTTTCAATACGCTCAGCAATCCTTAATCGCTCACCATTCCTTAACGAATTAGATTTACAGCTGTACAAGAAAAAATAAGGGTATACGAATGCAAAGCGTCAATCATGTTACCAACTTTTGATCCCTCTGCGTTCATAGTAGGCAATACATACGATGTATACTTTATGAATTATGAAGGTTATATCGTAAGTGGATATATGCTGCTCTGTTCTTTTGAACCACACCAGTTGACATTCCGCTGCCAGAGACATCATCCAGATCCATATTGATGATTACACGGAAGAACCTCGGAATGGAGAACAACCATGCAAAATTAAACCACTGTTCTAGTAAAAATGACATGATCGTTATTTGGAGGTACCGTTCAAATGAAAAAATGGCTTGGGATATTTGCTGGAGCGTATATCCTTGGTGGAGCAATATATTTTGGGTTTCAGGGGAGTAATGGGGAAACTTCTACACCTATTCAGCAATCAACATTATCCACAGGTGCTGTGGATAAGCCAGTAAATTTTCACATGGCTTGGTTTGTAGATCGACCTGGAAACGGTAACTTTGAACCACCATATTGGTTAGAGAAGCCTGAGCTGGTAGATCAAGTTAAGGAAACATCTCATGATACAGAGCATGCAAAAGCTACGAGTCCTGAGTATCAGCTGCTGACTTTTTTTTCGTATATTCAACTTGGCCCGGCTAAAGATCTTAATTCTTTCATAAACCCTGATATTGCTTATCAGGACATCAAAACAAAAGACATGAATGGAATTGAGAAGATCCTGGGTACTTATCGTGATGAGATTAGTAGAGGCAAAACTATTAAAGAGGTCTATCTCACTTCTCCAAATGAAGCAGATACGGTAGTTTCTTATGATGTAACAATTGTTTATGAAGATGGAAAGCTAATAAAGCTGCCATCAATTCAGTTGCTCAGTCAAAACGAAATAGGTAATTGGTTTATTAACATGAAGCTGTCCGAAATTGCTAATTCGATCAGAGAATCTAGTTAGCCAGATAGTGGCTTCCATTATGGATCGCGGAGTTCGTGCTCGGTTGGTTGTCTGTTTATATTAATCCCCTTTTTGGAAGTTGTCTTGGCCTTGTCGGGGTGAGTAAACATTTGCCCTTCCTTCTTCATCAGGATAAAGATATTGACCATAATCATCTTTCCAGAAAGAAATTTCACAAATCAAGTTTGTGTCTGGTAGTTCTTCATCTAATGTTTTGTATCCGCAGCAAGGGCAGGTGTATGACGGAGAGGTGTACGACGATGCTATTCATTGAGCATGAGTATGTAGTCCTAGAGCCAATGAAAGCAAGCTAATTTGACTTTTTATTTCTCTTGCATCCAGTGGTGCGGATCGATCGCACCTGGATACACACTACTCATTATGTTAATGAAAGGATGTGCTGGCGTGGATTTCCCTTCAGTAACTATATCATCGGATGCATTGAAAAATGCTCTTACCGATTGCGTAAACTCGTTTATTGAAATTGAAAAATCTCAAACAGGTCTGTCTTATCAGCAAAAATCGAATTTTGTTCGAGGTCAAATAGCATTGCTTTCTTCATTCTTGGGGGATCATTGGGATTATAAGAGTGCTGGGCAGTCATATTATGAATTTCTGATTGAATTGGTAGAAAAATATTCGCTTGAAGTGGAGGATATTCGAGAGAGATTGTCTTTATCTTAATTCTCATTATGAATACAGAGAAAGGGCTAATGATTATGAAGTTGATGATTGAAGAAGGAAAATACTATGTACTTGAAGTTTTGGATGCACCCGAGGGTGTGCTCCATATAGTTAAAACAGATATAGGGTGGGATCAAAAATATATTATACATGTCTTACCCAAGCCAAACTTTTTACCGGCGAACATTTTTCGAACTGAGACACTGGCATGTCATGCTAATTTGAGAATAATGCAAATAGATTGGCTGGATTACTTTCTTAGCACAGAAGCAACACCGGAGGAAGCTGCTTTTTTTGAAAGCAAACGATTTGAATATAAAGACAAAATGGAAAATTTTGAAAGGATGAAAGTTGAAACCGTTGAGGATTATTTTAATTTGTTAAAAAAAGAACATGAGGACTATTTAAACTTGAATGTGAAGTTTGCAAGGGTTGTTAATGAATATGTCCTCGATAATCAAAACAATGAAGGAATTGCTCATAAAATAATGGCGCAGCAAGGTATTGAGCTCTACGAAATAAGCTCTTTCGCAGACTACCTTTATTCAGAGTATAAATCGTCAGATGTAGGAAGTGGTTATCGGGACAAAGTTGAACAACTGGAGAATGTGGTGAATTTTATCCTTGAAGCGAATGAAGAAAGTTATACGGTCAAATTTCCAACGTGTTATATCAGTAGGGTGGACTTTGCTTTAGAGCCTGATCATTGATTATCGGTCGGGAGTACGCTTTAAAGCCTATTGTAACTGTATCACCAAACAGTTCTGAAGATACATACTACCGTGAATCCAGCGGCTCGGATCGATCACACTTAGATACACACTGCTCACGGAGATAAGGAGGGGATGTCGTGAAAGAGTCCGATTTATACGATCCAGTAAAGAGTTGGTTCGAGGAACGAGGATTTGTTGTCTACCCAGAGGTTAACTGTCACTATGGTCGAGCTGATGTGGTCGTGACAAGCGGTCCTATAGTTGGTGTGGTTGAAATGAAGCAATCCTTAACCTTGGATTTGATAGACCAAGCGCTTCGCTGGAGGGGATATGCAAATTACATTTGGATAGCTATTCCATTTAACCCTAAGAGGTACAAGCGCTTTGTTGAAATGGTGCTAAGAGATTATGGGATTGGTGTTTTGTCCATAAATCAGTATGGAAGTGTGTGGAGCGACAGGCGAGCAATTTTTAACCGCCGGACTGTTTCGTATTTGAAAGATGCACTGACTGAACATCATCTGTCTTCCGGCTTGAAAGGCGGTCATAGCGGTGGAGGATATATCACGCCGTATAGAATTACGATTCATAATATTCAGCACCATCTAAAAAGAGTAGGAGACTGGTGTAGCATCAAGGATATCTTGGACCATTGCGAGACACATTATGCCAGCCCTCGGGCATCCTTGGCCAAAGCCCTTCAGGACTTTGAAGATGAATGGTGTGAAATGAAAAAAGAAGGAGGAAAGCTTTATTTCCGGTACCGAGAAGTAATTTAACACGAAGTGTACTGTGTCTCTAGGAGTGCGAATCAGGCCGTGAAAATAATCGGGTATCTGGAAGGAGGGATTGAAAGTGAAATTTGCAAAGGTTGTTATTCAATACCTCCTGGCTAATCAAAACGATGAAGCAATTGCTCATAAAATAATGGAGCAGCAGGGTATTGAATTAAACGAATTAAGTTCTTTCGCAGCATACCTTGAAGCACAGTATAAATCGTCTGAAGTAGGAAGTGATTATCAGAATAAGGTTGAACAATTGCAGTATGTGGTAAATTTTATCGTTGAGGCGAACGAAGAAGGATATTCGGTTAAATATCCAACGCGTTATATCCGAATGGTAGACGTTCCTACAGAATTTGAGGATTGATGATCACGAATAAAAGGGCGCTCTAATAGAGTACGGAACTTAGCACGCAGCTTTCTGTAAAGTGTAAATCGATTCATTTTGTGAGCGCGGATGGCCAGACGGACTAGAATTCGGCATGCAACTGGTAAAAGAAAAGTACGGGAGTTTCCAAAGAATGACCTCAATATAGCTTAGCTTTCACTGTGTAACATAAGGAAAACCCAAAATAAAGGAATGACTTATTAGGAGGACTCTATGAAACAATTGAAGAAAATTCTATTTGCACCTTTACAAAAAAAACAATACATCATGATTACTATTGGCTATTTACTGGTTGTCTTTATATCAGCCTATGGGGTGATTCCTATTATTAAGGGAGAACCTTTGATTCGATCATTGTTTATAATCCTGCTCTCAACATTTTTTTGGATGGCATTACGGGAAGTGAAGAGGCAACAGGATGCAACCTTGGCTGATTTAATTATTCATTTTGAAAATAGTATTCGAAGAGTTGGCCGTATAGTTAAATCTGCACCAAGATCAGAAAAACTCCTCATTGCAAAGTTAGTTGTTTGGTACTTTATCCTATTTTCATTTACTCCATATGCATTAAACGAATATGGGGTGGCGTATTTTACAGAGACGCAAGTACAAACGACATTAGAAATACTTAAATCATTTTCCTCAATTCTTTTCAGTTTGCTTATTTGTTTCTTAATCATTGGGATAATTAAAATGATAATAAGTGAGTTTCGTTTAAATAGGGCATCACTACTCGTGGATAAAATTATCGCTGAAATAGAATCATATGAAATTGAAGTTCCACTCACACATAAAAATGGGATATGCATAGTAGACATTGAAAAACTTCAAGACTATTTATTAGAAGCAAATCATAAAGAGCTATATCAAAAGATCTACGATCATTATCGTGAAATATCTTCTGTCGAATGGCTACCATATGGGAAATCAAAAAATGTATCAGAAAAATTGTTTTGTACAATTCAAGAGCAATTAAAGAATAAGTCTGAAATGAACAATGAAATAATTTGAACTATTTGTGGGGCATCTGGTTTGTACAGGTGACCCTTTCGAATTTTCTGCAGTTCTTGCAACGGTAGGAGGAGGGATCCGTACGAGTTCCATTCTCGTCGACAGTACCATTTCCAATAATTACATTTGCATAGATATTACGTATCATGATACATTAGGACTCCGCCTTTCGAAGGGCTGCCGTTTATGATTTTGTTCTTATAGAGAAAGCGATTGTTTTACGAGTGAATGTACGTGCTCAGACATGATATTTTAGTTTTCCGGCCTTTTATTAAGGTAGTGAGCGATCTACCAATCATTACCGGTTGATTCGGAACACTCAAACATGATATATTGTTTGTCCGCGCTTCTGACGCGATAACAACAAGAATGCTCTTTGAAAACTGAACAGCGAAAGCGTTAATGAGTCTATCATTAAATGATTTGCCAGCTTTGAACCAGTAAC
>NZ_JBFEFW010000042.1:0-41393 GCF_047229145.1 Brevibacillus jepli | reverse complement strand
TAAAGTTTGTTACTGGTTCAAAGCTGGCAAATCATTTAATGATAGACTCATTAACGCTTTCGCTGTTCAGTTTTCAAAGAGCATTTTCACAACAACCATTTCATCTTATCAGGTTGTCCAGGCCGTGTCAACAAATTTTTTAACTTGTTTTTCAGCGACCTCATTAATCTATCACATACCTTGAAGGAAAAGCAAGAACTTTTTTCACATCAATTTGTGATCCAATTAAGTAAAAAAGAAGAACAGGTAATAATATATCACTTAACCTTTTTAAGTGCAAGTAAAAAATAAAACCACCTGAGTTTTTTCTCAGATGGTTCTATTCTTCCTATTAGTCGCGGTTACGCATGTGAGGGAACAACAGTACATCGCGAATAGATGGAGAGTTGGTCAACAGCATTACCAGACGGTCAATCCCGATTCCTAATCCTCCAGTTGGCGGCATACCGTACTCAAGCGCTTCAATGAAATCGTCGTCCATATCATGCGCCTCGTCGTTACCAGCTTCTTTTTCCAAGAGCTGCGCCTCAAAGCGTTCACGCTGGTCAATTGGGTCATTGAGCTCAGTAAACGCATTAGCATGCTCACGAGCTACGATAAACAACTCAAAACGATCCGTGAATCGTGGATCCTGGTCATTTTTCTTAGCCAATGGCGAAATCGCCACAGGATGACCGTAAACAAAGGTAGGCTGAATCAACGTATGCTCCAGCTTTTGTTCGAAGAATTCATTCACCACATGTCCGAAGGTATGGTGAGGCTCAACGGATACGCCATGCTCTTTCGCCAAAGCACGCGCTTCGTCATCGCTCATTTCCTTCCAGAAATCTACACCCAGGTTTTCTTTAATCAAATCTACCATGTGTACACGACGCCATTTTGGTGTCAGATCAATTTCATTGCCTTGGTACTGAATTTTCATGGTGCCCAATACTTCCTGCGCGATGTGAGCAATCATTTCTTCAGTCAGGCTCATGATATCCTGATAGTCCGCATACGCTTCATACAGCTCGATCATCGTGAACTCAGGGTTGTGACGAGTAGAGATACCCTCGTTACGGTATACGCGACCGATCTCATATACCTTTTCCAGGCCACCAACGATCAAGCGCTTTAAGTGCAGTTCAATCGCGATACGCATATACAGCTGCATGTCCAGCGCATTGTGGTGCGTAATAAACGGACGAGCAGAAGCACCACCGGCAATCGCATGGAGTGTAGGTGTTTCTACTTCCAGGTAGCCAAGGTTGTCCAGATAACGACGCATCGAAGTCAGAATGCGGCTACGCGTAATAAATGTATCGCGAACTTCTGGATTCACAATTAAATCAACGTAGCGCTTGCGGTAGCGAGTCTCGATATCTTTGAGACCATGATATTTTTCTGGCAGTGGACGCAGTGATTTGGTCAGGTAAGTCAGTTCCTTTGCTTTCACACTGAGCTCGCCCGTTTTTGTTTTGAAAACAACACCAGTTACACCGATCATGTCACCGATATCAGCCAAATCAAATACGTTGTTCAGCTCTTCACCAATGGTATCCTGACGAACGTAAATTTGAATTTGACCGGAACGATCCAGCAGTTGAGCAAAGCTCGCCTTACCCATTCCACGTTTAGCCATCAAGCGGCCCGCAATCGTAACCACGTTCTCTTCCGCTTCCAGCTCTTCCTTGCTCTTTTCGCTAAAAGCTTTCGTTATATCTGCAGCGTGATGTGTTTGCTCGAATTTTTTACCGAACGGATCAAAGCCCCACTCACGCAATTGATTCATTTTGTCGTGACGCACTTGAAGAAGCTCGTGGAGCCCTTCCTGTTGCTGTTCTTCTTGCTGTTCTTCTTGCTGTTGGTCATGCTCGTTTGCCATTTTACTCACTCCTCTAGAAAATGCCTGCATTAACAATTTTGTACAGACTTTTATAATAGCGATACGGCGTACCTCGCAAAAGGTACGCCATAGATCGACTGCTTACAGGTTAATATCAAGAATCTCGTACTGAATGACTCCTGCCGGTACGTTTACGTCAACAATCGCGCCTTTTGCTTTACCGAGAAGCGCTTGCCCTACCGGAGACTCGTTGGAAATCTTGTTGTTCATCGGATCGGATTCTGCAGAACCTACAATCGTGTAATCCATAACATCGCCGAACTCGAGATCCTTCAGCTTCACGCGGGAACCAACGCTTACAACACCTGTATCTACATCTTCATTCGTGATGATACGGGCATTGCGCAGCATTTTTTCCAGGGTCAGAATGCGGCCTTCAATGAACGCTTGCTCATTCTTTGCTTCTTCGTATTCAGAGTTCTCACTGATATCTCCAAAGCTAATCGCTTCTTTAATACGAGCAGCTACTTCCTTGCGTTTAACCGTTTTCAAATCTTCAAGCTCTTGCTCCAGCTTCGTTAAACCTTCTGGTGTAAGGATGACTTCTTTTTCAGACATGGTTCAATTCCCCCGTTTTAAAAAATGATTCCATTTATACTGGGTAAAGTACAAAGGATTATATGTAGATGTTCTATACAATATACAGCAGAATGCAATCGTCGGTGAGGTTCATAGGTAAAGCTGCCAGTGTGGACTGGCAGCTCGGCTCCCAATATTACGGAGTATTATAGGATATGAAGGAACCCTTGTCAATGTCTGGAATGAACCACCATTTTTAGTAGCTAACCGCCTCATCATGTACTGTTTCCAGCAGTTCTTCGCTACCATCTGTGTAGTTCTCGATCCAGTCGACATAGTTCATGAGGACACGACGAAGCTCCTCTTCCGTCTCAACAGCATTCACGAGGTTTTTCGTGTGCGTAGAGCCCTTCAAGCCTTTCAAGTAATACGCCGCGTGCTTGCGCATTTCGAGGACGCCTACTCGCGG
This sequence comes from Brevibacillus jepli, assembly GCF_047229145.1. Classification (NCBI taxonomy): domain Bacteria; kingdom Bacillati; phylum Bacillota; class Bacilli; order Caryophanales; family Paenibacillaceae; genus Brevibacillus; species Brevibacillus jepli. The sequence goes on along the minus strand of NZ_JBFEFW010000042.1, from coordinate 38,520 downwards.
ACCCTTCAGCGCGATTAAACGCTCTGCATGCAATAAACAAATATTCATCTTTTCACGTGCGGATGGCTCCGGTCCGAGCTCTCCCGTCGTCAAGTATTGAATGGTGCGATACAGCATCCATGGATTCCCGAGCGCAGCGCGTCCAATCATGACACCATCGCAGCCCGTTGTATCCAGCATACGTCTTGCATCCTCAGGAGTAGCCACATCCCCATTTCCGATCACAGGGATAGAAACTGTTTCCTTCACCCGACGGATCCACTCCCAGTCAGCTTGGCCCTTGTACATTTGTACACGGGTACGTCCGTGAACAGCAACCGCTTTACCACCTGCACGTTCTACTGCCTTGGCGTTATCCAGTACATACAGATGCTCTTCATCCCAGCCCAATCTCATCTTCACGGTAACTGGCTTGTCGACCGCATCGACTACTGCAGATACGACCTCGTAGATTTTATCAGGATCGAGCAACAGACGCGCACCTGCATCACAGCTCGTAATTTTCGGCACAGGACAGCCCATATTGATATCAATGATATCCGCATTCGTATGCTGGTCTACATACTTCGCCGCACTCACCAATGTTTCCTTGTCTCCACCAAAAATCTGCAAACTTAGCGGTTTTTCGCGCTCGTCGACAAACAGCATATCCATCGTTTTTTTGTTTCCGTGCACGATGCCCTTGTCACTTACCATTTCGGCGCAAACCAATCCAGTACCGAACTCCTTGGCAATTAGACGAAAAGCAGGATTACAGACACCTGCCATTGGAGCGAGAACTACGTTGTTTTTCAATTCAATATTGCCGATTTTCATCTATTTTCGCCTCCTTATTCCCGATTAGTCGGGGTCTTGGAGAGGACAATCCTATCCAAACTTCATTACATCACTTATTTATAGCACATAATTCATCGTAGTCTACCTGTAAAGTGCTGGCGATCTTCCGCAATACAGGCTCTGTCGGCGTGCGCGTTCCTCTCTCCAGCGATCCGACAAACGACAGTGACACTCCCAGCTTTTCCGAAAGGGACTGCTGCGTATACCCTTTTAGCTTTCGAAAGGACCGGATTCGATTTCCCAGTTGATTGCTCCCCACTCACGTACCCCCTTGTGATCTTCTACCAATAAGGAAAGATAATGGTCAATGGTCTGGTTATGCTCTGGCAAAACGCCGCCCTCCCAAACATCTCGAAGCGGCACGAGTACAAAAGCGCGCTCGCTCAGTCCGGGATGCGGAATCATGAGATTGTCTTGCGCAACACGAGATGTCCCGTACAACAGTAAGTCAATATCAATGGTGCGCGGTCCCCATCGAACCGTTCGCACACGCCCCAGCTCTTGCTCTACTGACAAAGCCGTCTCCAGCAGTTGATCAGGAGTCAGTTCTGTTTCCACAGCAATCGCCATGTTCAGGAATGCATCTTGTTCGACGTAACCAAATGGATCAGTCTCATAAACAGAAGAAACACGAAGCACGCGAATTCCCGATTGCTCGTTCAATCTCTGTATCGCCTGGCGCAGGTTCTGTGCCCGATCCCCTAGATTGGAGCCTAGTGCCAAATACGCACGAACTGTCATGAAGTAAAATCCTCTCTTCTACGGATCATCTCTATCGCAACCGACTCGTAATGCCCATTGATTGGCGGATTCGGCTTGGTCACCTTTGCTTTGACTTCATGCAAAGGGAATTGCTCCAATAGCCTTTCCGCTATCACAGCGGTCAGTTTTTCTACCAGATTGAACCGTTCACCCTCGACGATTTTTTGCACACAAGTAAAGATATCGGCGTAATTGACTGTATCGTGAAGATCGTCACTTGCTCCGGCCTTGGATAAATCAAGCGATAGCTCGAGATCGACATAAAACCGTTGGCCCAGCTCAGCCTCTGCTCCAAACACACCGTGGTATCCGTAAAACGACATGCCGTTGAAGTAGATTTTATCCAACGTTAAATGCCCCCTTTTAGCATCGCGTCCATCATCTTCGTGACGCGCTTCATTTCTTTGACATCATGCACCCGTACCATATGACAGCCTTTTGCCGCCCCGAGAGCAACTGTCGCTGCTGTACCTTCGACTCGTTCATCTACTGGCAGATCGAGAACATGACCGATCATCCGCTTGCGTGAGGTAGCAAGCAGAACAGGATAGCCCAGCCCTACCAGATCATCCAGCCTGCGCATCGTTTCGAGATTCTGCTCTACGGTCCTGACAAACCCGATTCCCGGATCGAGAATGATTCGTTCCTGCTTCACTCCGGCCTGCAAGGCGATCTGTACCGACTCCCGCAAGTCTTTTATATAATTGGGGAAAAAGTCGTGATAGTCCGTGTCCTCGCGATTGTGCATCAAAATAATAGGAACATCGAGACGAGCGGCTACCTCTGCCATTTGCGGATCACGCTTCGCTCCCCATACATCATTGATGATATGCGCACCTTCCAGAATAGCTCGTTCTGCTACCGCTGCTTTGTATGTGTCAATGGACAGCGGAACAGACAATTCCTGAGAAAGTATCCGAATGACTGGCAACACTCTGTCCAGCTCCGTCGCTTCATCAACTGGCTCCGACCCTGGACGTGTCGACTCTCCCCCGATATCAATAAGATCAGCTCCGGCCTCAACCATCGCACGCGCTTGTGCCAATGCTTCCTCAACATCCACATAGCGACCGCCATCAGAGAACGAATCAGGTGTCACATTCAATATTCCCATTACCAACGTGCGCTCACCCAGTGGAAGGACGTATTTGCCGCACGCAAGCTCACGGCGCGCACGCAGCTTGGCAGGCATAGCCAAAACTTCCCGTACCTCTGCTGCCAATGCTCGTAGTTCCTCTGCTTGGGTGCCCATTTGATCCAACGCCAAATCCATCTGCTTGTGATCAGCCAACAGCAACACACATTTTTTGTCCGCCGTACCCGCTTGGTCTGAAATAACTGCCTCCGAATCGAAGGAGCACATAATTTCTCTCATACTCTCGGCAGCTGTGGCACTCATGTTTTCTGTGTGAATCTTCAAGCTCGTCCCACTTTCAGCCATACGCTCGGCTTCTGAAACAGGAACGCCCCTTTTGACAAGCTCCGATACCACCTCAGCGAAGGTCGCAGCATGGATTCGAAATGAATTGTGTTTCATGATCAAACTCCTTTTCCGTCTTCGCACATTGAATAGTAGCATACCATAATTTACTCGCTAGCCGCTACAGACTGACGGTATGCCCGGTGCAGTTCGCGCGTATACGCGCCGTATGTCGAAGCGACGGAATGCCCGTCAATTTCGGTAATCGGAACGATCTCTTGCACGGAATTTGTCGTAAAGACTTCATCGGCGTTGAGGAGCTCCTCCAAGCGATATCGACCTTCTTCGACAGGCATGGATAATTGCTGCGCCAACGTCAAAATGTGTCGACGCGTCACACCATCAAGAATGCCCGTATCAATAGAAGGGGTAAACAACTGACCGTTCTTGATCCAAAACACATTGCTCACAATTCCTTCAGCCACAAAGCCATCATGAGTCAAAAACAGACCTTCCACGTCTGGACGAGCACCGAGCTCCTGGCGAGCAAGTGCATTGTTTAGGAAATTGTGGGACTTATAACGCTGCTGGCCTTCCGCTGTCTGTCTCGCCAATGCCAATGTCTGTAATCGTTTTGACTGCGGAGGTACTGTCAGAGGTGCTACTGGTTTGGCAAATACGAATAAGGACGGACGCTCGTACCCCCCTGCTACCAAACCGACTCCTTCTGCGCCAGCCGTAATACTCAAGCGGACGTAAGCATCGCGCAACCCGTTGGCATCTACGGTCATCAAAATGGCTTCAGCCAGTTGTTCCTTTGTCCAAGCAGGCTGAATCTGCAACGCCAAAAGCCCGGAACTAAGCCGGGCGTAATGGGCATCCCATAGAAATAGCTTGCGGTCGTATACACGTAACGTTTCAAACAGTCCAATCCCGTATAAAAACCCGTGGTCCAATACCGATACTGTAGCCTCGTGAGCCGGACAAATCGTCCCGTTAACATAAACGTGCATCTGCGCTCTCTCCCGATAATATTGTCGAGAGCATCATATCATATCTTTTTCTCCTCTTCATCCTGCGTCAAATCCTTCATCGACAGCTTAAACTCATTCAATGTCTGCCCGACTGCACGACCAATCTCTGGCAGCTTCTTCGGACCGAAAAGCAACAAGGAAATGATCAAGAGCAAGATCAATCCGGGAATACCGATGCTCGACAGCATTGCTGAAAACACTCCTTTTCCTGTCAAAAACCCAGTTTCTCAAAGGATGTGCATAAAACACCGGATCTACTCCCAGCCGCAAGCGAAAAAGGCTACCACAGAAGCATGGTAGCCCTTCATTCACGAAAGTTTACTCTCGCTTATTTTTTCCCACCCAGGATTTCAAAGATGACATCCGCATTTTTGGTGTTGTCGATCAATCCAGACACTTTCTCTTTTCCAGGGCCATACGCATAGACGTTTACATCCTCGCCTGTGTGTCCACCGGTTGTCCAGCCAGTAAAGGAGCGTGTATCGATAATCGCTTCGATCGCATTATCAATTTTCACTTGGTCTTTCGTTTCTGCCGCCTTTTTCACAGATGCGATTTCTTCTGGTTTCAGTTCCAGGTCAATGTATTTCTTAAGCGTCTCTTCTACATTTGCACCTTTTGCAATTTCAGTAGAAATGAAATCAGGTGTACGTTTCACAGCTTTAATCGGTTCTACCAAGAAGTTGTACTCATCTTTAGCAGCTACAGACAGTCCACCCGTAGAGTGGTCGGCAGTTGCAATAACCAATGTCTGGCCATCTTTTTTCGCAAAATCAATTGCAGCTTTGAAGGCTCTCTCGAAATCTTCCATCTCGCTCATTGCGCCAACGATATCATTGTCATGCCCAGCCCAGTCAATTTGGCTTCCTTCTACCATCAGGAAGAACCCATCCTTGTCCTTGCTCAGACGATCGATCGCAGCATTTGTCATTTCTTCCAGGGAAGGTGTTTCGTCGGATCGGTCGATCATTTTGTCCATTCCGCCATCGGCAAACAATCCGAGAATTTTGCCATTGCTGTCATCCAACAATTCACTTTTCGAAGTGACGTAGCTAAAGCCATCTTTCTTGAATTCTTCCGTCAGGTCACGATCTTTACGAACGAAATTGCTCTTGCCACCGCCAAGCATTACATCGATGGAATGCTCGCCATTAATTTTCAAATCATAGTAGTCATTTGCAATTGCATCCATATTCTTGCGGCTTTCATCATGAGCGCCGTAAGAAGCAGGTGTAGCATGAGTAATTTCGGAAGTAGCTACCAAGCCAGTAGATTTGCCTACTTTTTTCGCACGCTCGAGTACGGTTTCTACTTCTGATTTGTCGTTGTCTACCGCAATTGCATTATTGTAGGTTTTTTTACCAGAAGACATCGCTGTCGCAGCAGAAGCGGAGTCTGTAATGTTTTGCTTGTGGTCTTCTGCGTAAGTCATTTGTGCACCGACCAAATATTTATCGAATTCTGTCGGCTCCATCAGTGGAGTCGAAGGGTCATCCTTCATGTAACGGTGTGCAGTTGTGTAAGCAGTACCCATACCGTCACCGATCAAGAAGATTACGTTTTTCACTTTTGCGTTGTTATTATTTTCTGCCGCTTTTACAAGACCTGTATTAGGACCGAAGAACGCTGTAAAAGCCAGCGAGGAGATTACTGCTACTGGAACTAGTTTTTTGGGGAATGTACGGAACATCATGTACCTCCTAAGAGATGAATTATTATTTATTTCAACTTGATTGTAATCTGCCAATATTGAGAAATGACGTGGGGAATGTTAAGAAGTTTATGGAAACGGTAAAGGAAGGTTTACATTTGTTGAAGAGGAGAAAGGGCCTTCTGGTTTGAGTCAACATAGTGGAGGAGAAGAAAAAGCGCAGTTCTCTTCGACTCTGACACGCCAGCAGGGATGATTCCACTGCCCGTCTCCACTTCAAAAAGGGGCCCGTCGAGCCAAAGCCACCCTACGGGCGGAAGTTTCTCAAGGAAGAAGTGTTCGACAAGCGTGGTCCCCTTTTTAAAGTTCCGACTGGGTAGGCGCTGTCAAGGTCTACGAGCCCTGCGCTTTTTCTTCTCACGAGCCTCATTGGTTCATCGATACCTTTTAAAACTTAGGAAATGTCACAACAACTAGTAGAACAAAAAAACCGCCCTCGAAAAAAGGCGGTTTTCCTGTCGTATTATTCGTATCTATGCATTAACCTGTCGTATGGCGCGCGTATGCAGTAAGGAAGTTCTTCAGCAGCTGTTTGCCGTGCTCGGTAATAATCGATTCCGGATGGAACTGGACACCTTCGATAGGATACTCCTTATGGCGAACAGCCATGATTTCGCCTTCGGCTGTCCGGGCGGTAACTTCCAGCTCACTCGGAACGGTAGCCTCCTCGATAATCAAGGAATGGTAGCGTGCCGCCGTAAACGGGGACGGAATGTCCTTAAAAATGGTTTTGCCATCATGGAATACTTCAGACGTTTTGCCGTGCATCAAGCGCTCGGCCCGAATGACTTTTCCACCAAACACTTGCCCAATGGACTGATGGCCCAAACAAACACCCAAGATCGGAATTTTTCCAGCAAAATGTCGGATGGCATCCATGCTGATCCCCGCTTCATTTGGCGTGCACGGTCCTGGAGACACCATCAAATAATCAGGTGCCAGCCGCTCGATTTCGTCTAGCGTAATTTTGTCATTGCGATACACTTGCAGCTCTTCCCCAAGCTCTCCCACATACTGCACCAAATTGTAGGTAAAGGAATCGTAGTTATCAATCATCAAAATCATCGTACACTCATCTCCTCTCAACTCATCGTTCTCTGCTCGCTCAACTCAAGCGCTTTCCACAACGCTTCTGCCTTTTTCAATGACTCGGCATACTCTGCCTCTGGAACAGAATCAATCACGATACCCGCACCAGCCTGCACATGAGCTACTCCATCCTTGATCACCATGGTACGGATGGCAATATTGACCTCGATATCACCATTGAAGCCGAACCAGCCGATTGATCCCGTATAGACGCCACGCTTGACGGGCTCCAGCTCCTCGATGATTTCCATCGTGCGAACCTTGGGCGCCCCGGTGATCGTCCCTCCCGGAAAGGTCGCTTCGATCGCATCAAGTGCATCCTTGCCTGCTGCCAGTTCTCCTTTGACGTGGGATACGATATGCATAACGTGGGAATATTTCTCCACGACCATGAACTCGCTGACCTCCACACTACCAAAGCGACAAACACGGCCCATATCATTGCGTTCCAGATCAACCAGCATGACATGCTCTGCGCGTTCCTTTTCATTATCAATCAGCTCACGTGCCAACGCTTCGTCTTGCTCATCCGTTAATCCACGTGGACGTGTACCAGCGATCGGACGCGTATGCACTTCCTTGCCTTTTACCTTTACCAACAGCTCAGGCGAGGCACTGACCAATTGAAATTCCGGGAAGCTCAGATAGCCCATGTACGGAGATGGATTCAGCTTGCGAAGCACACCATACACTTCCGGGGCTGTCACCTGCACCGGCTTGCTTTGCCGTACAGACAGATTGACTTGAAAAACATCCCCTTGGGCGATATACTCCTGCACCCGTCGAACAGCATCCTCAAACTGGTCTTTGGCAAAGGACACTGACGCTGGAACCAGCTCGGCAAGCGGTCTTTTGCGCAGAGCTTCCCAATCTGTATCGTCGTGATCGATTACCAGTGAAGCAATCGAGTCCATGCGTTTTTCCAGGTGGAATACGGCTTGTCGATAGGTCTCTTCCGTCAAATTGTCCGCGCTCAAATGAGTCAGGCAAATGATTTCTCGGGTCACATGATCAAAGACAAGAAGGTCTTGCATTATCATAACATACAGGTCAGGCAACTGTAAGTCGTCAGTCGCTATCTGCGGCAAGCTAGGCTCAAAAAAACGGTTCATCTCATAGCTGATGTAGCCTACGGCACCCCCTGAAAAATCTGGCATATCTGGAAGCGCCGGCGTGCGGTAACGAGCTAGCAGCTCACGCAACGCATTCAATGGATTGTCCATCACCATGCTCTCGATTTGTCCTTCAGGGTAGGAGATGATCGTTTCTCCTCGCTGACTGCGCAGCGTAGCGATCGGCTCATACGCCAAAAAGGTATACCGCCCAGCTCGTCCACTTTCTAAGAGAACGGCATTTTCTAGAGAAGGCTGTAGATGGGTGAGGACCTGCCATGGATCAATCGTCGAAGTCCACTCTTTACGAAGAGCAAGGGGAACCAACGGATAAGATAAGGCGTACGTCTGGCAATCAGCAAAGGTAGGGAACATTCTTCCACTTCACGCTCCGGTTTTCACTATTTATCCGTTCATTATATAGTTGCCTGATACAAAAAGAAAAGACCACGTCGCCTATATGGCATTGCGTGGTCTTGTCGTATCTTTTTCCATTAATCTTCGAATTGATACAGAGGCGTGGACAAATAACGCTCGCCATTCGAAGGAAGGACAGCAATCACTTTTTTGCCTTTGCCGAGCTTAGCAGCTACTTGCAGAGCCGCATGGATCGCAGCTCCAGAAGAAATCCCACCGAGGATACCTTCCTGACGAGCAACACGACGCGCTGTTTCAAAAGCGTCCTCGTTTTCTACTTTTATGATTTCATCGTAAATTTGTGTATCGAGAATATCTGGGACAAAGCCCGCCCCAATCCCTTGGATCTTATGTGGACCGGGTTTGCCGCCGGACAGAACTGGCGAAGCCGCAGGCTCAACAGCCACGATTTGGACATTCGGGTAGTGTTCACGAAGAACCTGCCCTACACCCGTAATCGTTCCGCCTGTACCAATACCGGAAATAAACGCATCTACGCCGCCGATTTCCTTCGCTTGGTCCAGCAGCTCACGAGCGGTTGTTTCACGGTGAATGGCCGGATTTGCCAGGTTTTTAAATTGTTGCGGAATGAAATACGTGCTATCTTCTTTCGCCAGCTCTTCCGCTTTGCGAATCGCTCCGCCCATCCCTTCGCTGCCTGGTGTGAGAACCAGCTCCGCACCATACGCACGCAACAGGTTGCGGCGCTCGATACTCATCGTCTCAGGCATGACCAGAATGGCACGATACCCTTTTGCAGCAGCAACCATCGCGAGTCCAATACCAGTATTTCCGCTCGTTGGTTCAATGATGGTATCACCGGGTTTCAGACTTCCATCTGCTTCTGCTGCCTCAATCATAGACAACGCAATTCGGTCTTTCACACTGCTGCCTGGGTTGAAGAACTCCAGCTTCAAGTAAATGTCTGCAATATCTTCGGTGACAACACGATTCAGCTTCACAAGCGGAGTAAATCCAATCAATTCGGTAATGGAATTAGCCACGCGCATATGTTCTGCCCCTCCTATTTTAAATAACCGAGTAAAACGCTAGGATTTAATGACATAATTATATCAACGGTAGCCTATTTGGTCAATGAGGCATTTGCCCAGAAATCTGAACTCCTACCGATTTTCGCAATCGCTCCAGCACGACATCCAGCGACTCCACCTGGGCGAATGCAATTTCTCGGCGCAGCTCGTCTTTCACCTCTTCAAACGTCCGTTGACTGGCTTCCCTGCGCTCTGTCAGTTGGTAAATGATGTAATGATCTTCTATTTTGATCGCTTCGCTGTGCTTGTCTTTCTCCAGCTTTTCCACGATGGACTTCGCCTCGTCGGGCAATCGATTATCCTTGATGGAAACCCAGCCTAGATCGCCGCCGTTCACCGCTGTATCCGCGTCAATCGAGCGCTCTTTGGCAATCGTCTGAAAGTCTGCCCCGTTTTTTAAATCAGCCAAAACTTGTTCCGCTTCTTTTTGTGAAGCTACGACGATTTGTCCTAAACGCATCTGCATTGGTCGGGTATAACGGTCAGATCGGCTATTGTAGACGTTTAGCACTTCTTCATCCTTGATGGTCATGTCCTTCGTTGCCAGGGTTTGCAGCAGGATTTGATAAGAAATCTCCTGCTTGAGGGCTTCCACGCTCGTTCCTGCTTGTTTTAACAGGGCAGCCTCAAACTCGCTGTCTGTCCGACTGCCGTAGCTGTCCCGAATCTGGGAGAGCTCTTGCTCCAGCTGCTCCGGATCTACAGTGATGCCGGTACGCTTCGCCTCTTGAAAAACGACTTCCCGATTAATCATGTCATTTAGCACTTGCTTGCCGTACTTCTGCTTAAGCGCTGTCACATACTCGTCGTTACTAATCGTCTTATCCCCTACGATGGCCGCAGGCTGCAGCTTGCCTGATGCCTGGTACCAAGCCCAGGTAACGGCAAGCAGCAACAATACAAGCGCCCCAATGAATGCCCACAACCCTTTGACGTTGGTCATGCCAACACTCCCCTACTTGACGCCGCGCTTACATGTCTTTCAGGATGTCTTCCAACGCGGTTCTGTCATAATGGTAACGTTCATTACAGAAATGACAGTGTACTTCTGCTTCGCCCAGTTCTTCAATCAGACCTTCCATTTCTTCGCGTCCCATGCTGATCAAAGCTTGGACAACCTTATCCGCTGTACATTTGCAGCTAAATTGAATTTCTGTACGGCTCAAGATTTTTGGCTCATCCAATACACGGGCCAAAATCTCTTCAGGCGTCAATCCTTCGCCAATCATGCGAGATACCTGCGGAAGCTGTCCCAAGCGTTCTTCAATGGCTGCTACAACCTCTTCAGGCGTATTCGGCAACAGCTGAAGAATAAATCCACCCGCCGCCAAAACAGAACGGTCTTCTGGATTAACCAGTACACCCACACCTACTGCTGAAGGCGTTTGCTCGGACATCACAAAATAATAAGTGAAGTCTTCCCCAATCTCACCAGAGACGATTGGCGCACTGCCTTGATACGGCTCCTTGAGACCGAGATCTTTCGTCACGTACACAAACCCGTCCGTTCCCACTGCACGCGCTACATCGAGCTTGCCTTTATCATTTAGATCAAAGTGGACGTGAGGGTTGGATACATAAGCGATTCCTTCACCATGTGCGTTTGCTTCCGCCATGATCTGCCCGATTGGTCCTCCTCCTTTTACTTTGACATGGAGGCTCTCGTTTCCTTTTAACATAGCCCCCATCATCAAGGTAATAGTCAGCGTACGTCCCGCTGCTGCTGTAGCTGTATTCCACATGTCGTGACGACGACGCATATCTTCGACAGATTCTGTTGTACGTGCAGCAAATGCACGAACATGCCCATTAAAACCAGTTGCTCTTATCATATAATCGCCCATGTAGCGATCCTCCTTTTCGAACTCCATCTTTAGCGAAAAAATCATGAAGCTATCTTACCAGTTTACCACAAGGAGAAAAAGACTACGCCTCTCCCACTGTGAATCGGGCACTTTCCGATATCGACCTTTTCTGACAGAAAAAGCCCCTCTATACAAAGAGGGGCCTGGTGAAACGAACTGATATGTTAGGTTAAATAATCTTTTAATACATGAGAAGCCTTTTGCGTTCGCAACCGGTCAATCGTTGTCGCTTCAATTTGGCGAATACGCTCCCGGGTAAGACCGAACATTTTGCCCACTTCCTCCAGCGTATACACTTGATCATCGTAGAGACCATAGCGCATGGAGATAATCTCTTGGGCCCGCGGACTAAGCCGCTCCAATGCTGCACGCATTTGCGAACGTAGGTCTACCTTTTCAATCCAGTCATCCAAAGAGGACAACCCATCATCCATGATTTCTGCGTAGCTCAAGTTCTCGTCTTCATGCCAAGCCTGCCATTTCTCACTATCCAGCTCAGCGTCGATGGATTCCATCTTCATCATCAAAGCCAGCTCGATGGCCTCCACCTTTTCTAGCGGAATATCCAAGAGAACGGCAATCTCCTGTCGATCCGGCGTACGGTTCAATGCGTGGACGAGATGCAATACTTGCTTTTGATACTGGCGAATCTGCTCATGCATGTGGACAGGAATACGAATCAACGTTCCTTTGTCGTTGATTGCACGGGTGATCGCTTGTGAGATCCACCAGTGCGAATAATGATAGAGACGCACGCCACGTCCCACATCAAATTTGTCAATCGCGGTAAACAAACCAATCGTGCCCTCCTGAATCAAATCCAGGAACGGCATCCCTCTTTTCAAATGGCGCAAAGCGGTACTTACCACGTATCGTAAATAGGCGCGCACAATCGTTTCACGTGCTTCCAGATCGCCATCCTGTTGATAGCGAATCAAGCAAGCAAGTTCTTCTTCTTTGTCCAACATGGGTGTTGCAGCGACGCTTTCCAAAAACAGCAGAACAGAGGTGTCCGATCGAAGCGATCTGGGGACAGCAATTCCCAACTGTGTCTCGACTTCCCGCCACCTGCGGGGAGTTGAATGGAACGAGGATGTACTCAGAGTCATATGCAACCCTCACTTCTCTGGAATGAAGTTTCACGATGAAGTAGGTGAGTCACGGAATGTTGTACTGTTACCGTATTTCGACAAAACTTGTTTGATTCCTGCCCGTTAACAGAATATTAACAGTTCTCCACTCCGAATAGTTGATGAAAGCCCTTTCATCCGATAAAATTAAAAGTTTATGAAGAAAAAAGCCATCCCTATTAAACAAGGATGGCAAAAATACAATGTCGAATCTTCTGATAAAATGGAAAACTACTGATACAAGTGACAGGCGACAAAATGGTTAGCGTCTACTTCCTGCCAAACAGGCTTCTTCTCGGCGCATACGGCTTTGGCCACCGGACAGCGAGTACGGAACACACAGCCGCTAGGTGGATTGATCGGACTCGGAACGTCTCCCTCGATAATGGTACGTTCGCGGCTTTTCTCCAAATCTGGATCGGGGACAGGAATGGCCGATAGCAATGCCTGCGTGTAAGGATGCTTAGGTGATTCGTAAAGCACTTCGCTAGCGGTCATCTCCACCATGTTGCCCAAATACATGACGCCGATGCGGTCACTGATATGTTTGACCATCGCCAAATCATGCGCAATGAACAAATACGTCAGCTTTTGTTCCTGCTGCAGCTTCTTCATTAAATTAACGACTTGTGCCTGAACGGATACGTCGAGTGCAGAAATCGGCTCATCAGCAATAATGAATTGCGGATTGACGGCAAGCGCCCGAGCAATCCCAATCCGTTGTCGCTGACCGCCACTGAATTCGTGCGGGAAACGGTTGGCATGCTCTTTTTGCAAACCAACCATCTCCAACAGCTCAATGACCCGCTTCATCCGGTCCTTCCCTTTATACAACCCATTCAGATACAAGCCCTCCGAAATGATTTCTGCAATGTTCATTCGGGGGTTCAGAGAAGCATACGGGTCCTGAAAAATCATTTGCATATGGCGTGTCAGCTTACTCCGCTCACCAGCTGACGCCCGATGGACGTTTTGCCCGTCGAAAATGACCTCACCTGTTGACGGTTGATACAATCCGATGATCGTACGGCCTGTGGTAGATTTCCCGCAGCCAGATTCCCCTACCAGTCCAAATGTTTCCCCTTCGTATATATCGAAGGAAACATTGTCCGCTGCCGTAAGGGAGAGCCCTTTACCCAACGTAAAGGTTTTTGTCAGGTTTTTTACTTGGACCAGCTTCTTTCGTTGCATCTGGCCACTCCTCCCCGTTATCCGTTTACCAGTATCGTCTGGAGACGCAATGCTCCTTTTCGAGCTTGTAGCCATCCAGCTTGACTATCTCGATGGCACTCCGCGAATCAGGAGAATGAATCATTTCGCCATTCCCGATGTAAATGCCCACGTGATGGACTCTGCCTTTTCCCTCTTCATAGGCAAAAAACAACAGATCTCCCGGTAACAACGCTTCTTTTTCCACCAGCTGTCCGTCCCTTGCCTGATCAGATGCATCACGCGGAATCTGAAGCCCGGCAGAACGGTGCATGTTATAAGCAAATCCTGAGCAGTCATACCCGTAAGAGGACATGCCACCCCATAAATAATGAAGATTGAGGAATCGCTTGCCTGCTTTCACGATTGCCTCTCCACGATTACCAGACAGCTCGATGGTCTCGTTTGCTTTGACGATTTGGACGTCTGCTTTTGGTAAAAGCCCTGTGCCATTCGGTGTCGCTACTGTTACCCAGTCCGCGGTTTCCTCGATCAGTGGCAGTTTGGTCAAAAACGCAAGCTCCGTTTCTGGTTTTTGGTCGGCTGTATGTAGGTTGGTAAATGCCGCCGTGACCATCGCCAGCTTTTGTCCTTGCTGTACGTCAAAGGCATCTGACCACGGTGCTAGCTGACGGGACGGAATCCACCCCGGGTAACCTGTTGCGTTTTTGTTCGTAGTCTGATCAGGAATCAGGACCTGCGACCATTCCCCTTGCTCCTCCACTACTTCTACGCGAGTGCCGTACAGCGCTTGGGTTTGAATCGCGTTATTGTCGTAAAAACCCAGCTTTTCTTCTACAGTAAGGGAAGCGAGCCAATTTCGTGCATCTACGGGGGATTGGAGTGCCACTTGGTCAATATCACGCGGCGACTCCGGCTTGGTCCACACCGTTGCAACAGAGACAGAAACAATAGCTGATTTCATCTTACTTCTCTCCCTCCCAGAGACTGACGGAACGAATACCGAGCCCGGACTCTTCTGGCATGCGCATCAAGCGACCCTCGTACGTTACGCCACCTTCTATGCCATCGTGCAAAAGCATCAACGGAGCATCGAAGTCAAAGCGGGTAATGTTTTTCTTGCTGGCCGCAAAATGAGCTGCTGCCGATACGGCCAGACGCGATTCGATCATGCTGCCAACCATGCATGGAATGCCGTGCTCTTCGGCCAGCTGGTTGATCAATTGTGCTTTAAAAATACCGCCAGCCTTCATCAGCTTGATATTAATCAAATCAGCCGCACGGTTTTGCAAAACCTGCAGGGCTTGCGCTGGTGAAAACACACTCTCGTCAGCCATAATTGGCGTATCGACCGAATCTGTTACCCGCTTCAAGCCTTCCAAATCATGCGCTTTTACAGGCTGCTCTATCAGTTCGATGCCCAGACCCATGTCCTCCATTTTGCGAATGGATTGAACTGCTTCTTTTACATTCCATCCCTGGTTGGCATCAAGACGAATCTTCACCTGATTGCCCACGGATTTGCGAATTTCTTGGATACGCAAAATGTCATCCTCGATATTATCCTTGCCGACCTTGATTTTCAAAACGTTAAAGCCTTGCTTGAGATAGGCAGCCGCATCCTCGCCCATTTCTTTCGGGGAGTTCACGCTGACAGTATAATCGGTTTCCAATTGGTCACGGTAGCCACCCAGGAATTGATACAACGGCATACCTGCACGCTGAGAAATGAGATCGTACAACGCAATGTCTACTGCTGCCTTCGCACTCGTATTTCCTACCATGGATTGATGCAAGGTTTGGAACACGCGTTCATAGGCAAGCAGATTCAACCCGATGAGCTGAGGTCTCATTGTATTCATAATCGCCGATTCGATGCTCTCGATGCTGTCTCCCGTAATGACGACAGTAGCCGATGCTTCGCCCCACCCGACCATACTGTTGTCGCAAGTGATTTTCACCAGGACTGATTCCAGACTGTGCACCGTACGCAAAGCCGTTTTAAAAGGCTTTTTCAAAGGAACAGATATTCGTTTTACTTCGATGGCTTGAATAATCATGTTTTCCTCCATCTTCTCCAGCACTCGTGCTTTCTTTAGTTGTGTTTTTTCTATTAGACATACTAAATTATAGCACTATTAAAAATTTCAGCAAAAAAGGGGGGAGAGTCATTCCATCCGCCTGAAATGACTTCTCCCGACTAACCCATTATTACTTCACGACAGCTTTTCTCAGATCCGTATAGCTGAGCGAAGAGCTCTGTACGCCACTCACTTTGTCGCTTGTGAGCAAGGAAGTGTTGTAGAAGTAAAGTGGTGCGATCGGCGCTTCATCCAACAAGATTTTTTCTGCATCATGCAGCAGCTTCAGACGTTTTGCATCGTCTGGCTCCTTGTATGCGTCTTGGATCAGCTTGTCGAATTGCGCATTGCTCCAGCCCGTACGGTTGCTTGCTGCTTTCGATTGGAAAATATCAAGGAAGTTGATCGCATCACCGAAGTCAGGCAACCAGGAAGAACGAGCGATTTGATACTGTAATTGTTTTTGCATATCGGTCAAAACTTTTCCTTCTACTTTTTGCAGCTTCACTTCAACACCCAGTGTTTGCTTCCACATTTCTTGTGCGGCTTGCGCTGTTTTTTCGTTAGCTGTGCCGCTGCGGTACGTGAGCGTAACCTCTGGCAGTTTGGTGTAGCCTTTTTCTTTCATTCCTTGTTCCAAGAGCTTCTTCGCTTCTTCTGGGTTGAAGTTCACCAGCTCTCCGCCTACTTCACGGAATTGTCCTTCACCGTTGGCATCAGGCAAACCATAGGATACGAAGCCTGTTCCCGGTTTTTGTTGCCGCATCAGTACCAGGTCAACCAGCGTTTGACGGTCAATCGCCAGGCTGAAGGCTTTACGGATATTGGCGTTATCAAATGGCTCCTTCGTTACATTGAAACGATAGAACTCTGTACCTGCTCCATCACGTACGAATACTTTGCCTTCTTTGAACAATTGGTCTGCCATGTCTGCTGGAACAGTTGTCGTTCTGTGCAGCTCTTCGTTTGTAAACATTTGATATTCGGTATTCTCGTCGTCAATCATTTTCCAAACGGCACCAGGCAGCGTTACGTTTGCTGCATCCCAGTACGTTTCGCTCTTCATCATTTTCAGTTCGCTGTCATGCGCCCACTCTGTCAGCTTGAATGGTCCGTTTCCAACAAAGCTTGCCGCTTCTGCTGCCCATTTCGGATCTTTTTCAACGGTTGCTTTGTGTACAGGGAAGAAAGCTGGGTTGGATGCCAAAAGTAGTGTCCAAGAAGCCGGTTGAGCCAGAACGACCTCCAACGTCTTATCATCCAATGCTTTTACTTTTACGCCATCCGCAGGGCCTTTGCCACTGTTGTAAGCTTCGGCACCCTCAATAATGTAAGCAAGGGATGCTGCCGGAGATGCTAATGCAGGATCAAGCATACGCTTCCATGCGAATTCGAAGTCCTGAGCCTTTACCGGTTCGCCATTGGACCATTTGTTGTCACGCAGGGTAAAGGTGTAGGTCTTGCCATCTACAGAGATTTTCCATTCGGAAGCAGCCGCTGGTTGAGGCTTTTGGTTTTCGTCCAGACGGGTCAAGCCTTCCATCAGGTTGTTCAAAATGTTATAGGACGGTTCGTCGAAGCCAATCGGCGGGTCCAATGACGTCGGTTCCTTGATATTGTTCAAAAGCAGGAGCTTTGCCGCTTGATCACCTGGTGTTGATGCGTTTGGCTGAGCCGTGTTGCCTGGTGCAGGCTCGCTCGGTGCAGCTGGTTGACTCGATGTACATCCAGCCATGAGCATGGACACACCCAGCGTAGCCGTCAGCAACAATGTCGATAGTTTTTTCACTGTTTCTTCCCCCTTATTTTTGTTTTTGTATGACGTAAAAGGATAGCGCCGTCAGACGACAACCTCTTTTACATGAATGAAGCCAGGCTTGACCACTGCCCTCGATAGCTATGAATCAGGTCCCCGTTGGCGACTGCATCGACGCAAGCATTTTTTTCGCCCGTGGGTCCTGCAACCAACAGGAAACCGCGTGTTTATTGTGGATATTGGTCTGTGCAGGTTGATAATTCCGACAGACTTCCAGCGCATAGTCACAGCGCGCAGCGAATGCACAGCCGATCGGGGGACTAAATAAATCTGGAGGCGTTCCCGGGATTGGACTCAGCGGAATCGAGCGATCCGCATCCAGACGAGGCATCGACGCCAACAAGCCTTTGGTGTACGGATGCTGCGGATTGTAAAAAATGTCGCGAACAGGTCCCGACTCTACCACTTTTCCGGCATACATGACGTTGACCCGATCCGCAATCTTGGCGACGACTCCCAAATCATGCGTGATAATAATGATCGAGACCCCTGTCTTTTTCTGAATGCTCTTGAACAGCTCGATGATTTGCGCCTGAATCGTTACATCCAACGCTGTCGTAGGCTCATCCGCGATCAGAATGGACGGCTTGCAGACAAGGGCAATCGCAATCATGATCCGTTGGCGCATCCCTCCGCTGAACTGATGGAGGTACTGCTTGAGACGGCTTTCCGGATTGGCGATTCCAACCAAGGTGAGAATTTCAATTGCTTGCCGCTTGGCTTCACTTTTGGCGACCTTTTGATGGCGAATGATTCCTTCCATGATCTGCTCGCCAATAGAGATCGTCGGGTTGAGTGACGTCATTGCGTCTTGAAAGATCATGGAGATTTCTTTTCCGCGCAGCTCGCGCATTTGTTTTTCCGGCAGCTGTACCAGATCCTGGCCTTTAAAATGAATGCTTCCACCTGCGATTTTTCCGATATGCTCCGGGATCAGACGCATGATGCTCCTCGCTGTCACGCTCTTCCCACAGCCAGATTCACCAACGATCGCCAATGTCTCCCCTTTGTTCAAGGTAAAGTTCACGTCCCGAACTGCGTTCACTTCACCGCCATGCGTCTTGAACGTGACACGAAGCCCACTGACTTCCAGCAGCTTTTCCGTTTTATCCATGTTGCCTACCTCCTTGACTTCGGATCGAACGCATCGCGCAAGCCATCACCGAGCACGTTGAACGCAAGCATCGTCAGTGAGATTAAGAAAGCAGGGAAAAAGAGCCGCCACCAATGACCGGACAAAATGGTGGAGAGTCCATCGTTGGCCATCACACCCCAGCTAGCCTTCGGTGCTTGGATACCAAGACCCAGGAAGCTCAGAAACGCCTCTGAAAAAATCGCAGATGGAACAGATAACGTGACATAGACAATGATGATGCCAATCGTGTTTGGCAACAGGTGCTTGCGAATGATGTAGAAAGGCTTCGCACCCATTGTTTTTGCCGCGAGTACGTATTCGGAGTTTTTCATTTGCAGCACCTGACCACGCACAGTCCGCGCCATCCCGATCCAGCCTGTCGCACTTAATGCGATAATAATAGTCAAAAGTCCAGGCCCCATAACCACCATCAGCAAAATAACAACCAACAAATAAGGAAGTCCGTACAAAATGTCGACGAATCGCATCATGATATTATCGATTCGCCCGCCCAAATATCCGGCAATTCCGCCATACAAGACACCAATGAAAAAATCGATGAGTGCTGCCGTCAAACCGACAAACAGGGAAATACGTGCACCATACCAAACACGGGTGAACACATCACGGCCAAAATCATCGGTACCAAACCAGTTCGCTTCGGATGGCGGTTTGTTTTTCATAATAATCGACTGCTTGGAGTATTCATGACCGGAGATCATCGGACCAATCGTAGCCATAACCCCAAGCAAAATAATAACGACTAATCCCATCAGCGCCAGCTTGTTTCCTCTCAGTCGAAGCCAGGCTTCTTGCCAAAACGTCAGTTGAGGTCGCACAATCGCTTCAGAATTGAGGTTATCTTTGCGCATGGGGATAAATAAATCATCAGAAACGATCATCCTTCGCTCTCCTTTCGATGTAGCTTAATTCGTGGATCAATGATGCCGTACAGTACATCGACGACAAACATCAGGAATATCAACAGTGCGCTGTAGAAAACGGTCGTTCCCATGATGACGGAATAGTCACGGTTATTGATTCCAGCGACGAAGTATTTCCCCATCCCAGGGATCGCAAATATTTTTTCGATTACAAAGCTTCCCGTTAAAACGTTGGCAATCAATGCGCCTAAAAGCGTGACGACAGGCAAAATCGCATTACACAGTGCGTGCTTCAACACGATCGTCGCCGGAGACAGCCCTTTTGCACGAGCGGTTTCAATATATTCCTGGGTCAACACTTCCAGCATGTTGGTACGGGTCAAACGAGCGATAATCGCAATCGGACCAAACGCCAATGCAAGCGCTGGCATAATAACATGCTGCCAAGTTCCCCACGTTGCGGTCGGCAACAACTTCCATTCGACCGCCAAATATTTGATTAATAAGGAAGCAACGACAAAGCTAGGAATGGATATTCCGATAACAGCAATAATCATGGCAAGGTAATCAATGAGACGGTTATGTCGTAGTGCTGCAATCACACCAAGTGCAATACCCGTGACGATCGCAAAGACGACAGAAATCAGGCCAAGTTGAAAAGAAACGGGGAATCCGCGGGCGATCATTTTGTTGACCGTATCAGAACTGTTGGCAAGAGATGGCCCGAGGTCAAATTGCACCAGCTTTTGTAAGTACAGCCCGTATTGGACCAGTAACGGCTTATCCAGGTTGTAGTATGCATTGAGGTTAGCTTCCACCGCTGGGTCTAATGCCTTTCCTTCTCTTTCAAAAGGAGATCCTGGAACGGCATGCATCAGGAAAAAGGTGAGGGTAATGATGAGCCATAACGTCACGATCATGGAGATAAATCTGCGGAAGACAAAAGATAGCAAGGACTCTCCTCCTTTTCATCAGAAATCCGTGTAACCAAGTTGGCAGGGACTGGGCTCTCGTAATAAGTAAAAAACCCAGCAAATGCACGATATCATGGCATTTGCTGGGTTTTACTTACGTGTATGCCGTGCATACGAATAAATAAAGCAGCGTGTGTATTCATTTGGTGACTGTAGCTTTATTTCTCGTGGAAACTGCTTGTTTGTACTTCTTTTGTGCGTCTTTAAAGGCTGCAATCAATGTTTTTTGGGAAGATCCAAAATACCGATAGCGAATTTCTTCGCCAATTTCCTCCGACGCCATAATCGAATGACCGATAAAGATCGACCGAGCAAAGTCAGACGTCAGTTGAACTGTCGAAGAACAGGCCGCATCCACGATCTTGTCGTTGGAAGTATCGACAACCAATCCGATAAAAAAAGCACTGAATTGCTGCGTAATCGGATTGTTCGAAGAGGACTGTGCATCGCCTACGATATAAATGGTATCTTTATCAAACAAATCAATAACCCCACTTTTACTATGCTTAACGGACCGGCATACGGGATGTTCGGAGAGCGACTTCCTCACAATCGCAAGCTGGGTAAGCACTTTCCTACATAGTACCAAATAATTTCGCAATTTGTAAATAAGTCTGACTAATCTTTCAGTTCTTCAACAGAGACGACCGGAAACTCGTGTGCGGGCAGCATCGGCAGGAACGGTCGCTCGTCTACATAGGCGACCACTACATGAGATGGACCAACCATTGTTTTCGGTGCGAGCTGCAGTTCCTCCCCAAGCTCAGTTACGACGGTAATCTGCAGCATTCCGCCTCCCGGACGCGCTGTTCCTTTCGTTGCCCGCTCTGTGATGAGGGTTGTCCCATTATACTGTAGGCGTAATTGGAGATCATTGCGCCACGAACGGAAATCTACATAATGACGTGAGAATGGAATGGGATCAGTGGTCACACTGTCTGCTTGCGGAATAAAAGCGGCTTGATCACGGCGGTAACCACCGTTCTCGTACATCCTGCTATCAAAACGTTCAAGTGCCTCGTCCTCAAGCAGATCGATCACTCCTTCTGTCTTCAATATCGGATCAACTGCAAAGGTAGCATGATGATTAGACAGCTCTAAGAGCATCTTCACTTCTGTTTTTTTCTGCATGACAATATCTGCATCTACAACAAACATACCTACCAACAAAAAGAACAGGATCGTAGAAATAGAAAAGATGTTAATACCCGTAACGATTGCCTCCTAACGGGAGCTTTTACAGATCGTAATCCATAATGTTAACCGTACCCATTCTTTGGACTTGCAACGAATCAGCTGGCATTGGAATCCATGAGGTAAAACGGGGATATGGGATAGACAGCTCTACGATGAACTCATCCTCGTGGCTCCATAAGACGGGATCAAGCGAATGAGTTCGACTGACACTGACAGACAGCTCTGCATCCGCGACGGAAAACTTTTTCTCCTTCAGCTCCCGTGCGATCAATGCCCGAACCTCTTGTTGCAGGTTGGCATCACTCGTCCCTCCGTTGTTGCTGACGTATTTCGTCGCCGCCGCGCTTACTTCCAGTAATTCATTTCTTGCCTGAACTACCGTATGAACCTGTAATAGTCCCAATGGAACGAGTAACATGACCATAATGTTCAGGATAACAGCGATTAATTGACCCATTAACCTGTACCGAAGCGCGTTACTTCAGCGAGCAAATCACCGAAGAACTGCGTGCATGCGGAAAGGAGATTTTGCGGACCGGTGAGGAGCAGGCCCACCGTCAAAGGCAAAACGATAACCATTACGGCCAAAATACTAATCATTTTATTCATGCGCTACCACCCTGGATCAAAGTATTCGGACGGACGGCTTCCCGTAAAGGAAAAGGATGTATCCCCCTCCACAAACTTGTTCAGCCATTGAGTCACTTTGGATGGCTCGATTGTTACCGACAAAGTAATAGCCTCCTGCCGCTCTTTACGGGCTCGCTCTCCCTCGACTCGAGGCCAGCTTCCAACAAATACATCCTTTGTCACATCCCAGCCCAGTTCATTCATTTTATGAAGATAGTAATTCGCTAGCGCGGGCTCCAAATACCCGATGTCCTGCATATCATCCAATATGTCGGCATAGATTCCACGGGCAATCGCCCTTTCCATTGCGTACAGATGGTAAGCTCCCAATGCGGAAGTGACCAGCAGAAGAACCAGTAGACAAATAAGAAAGACTTTTGCTTTGACCATCGTTTTTGAGACGCCAGCTCCTCTTTAATGAAAGATGACTGTCGCTGCTCGATACACCCTTTCTTGTTGTGTCTGTCGTAGCTGCTCCTCTGGCTGCAGATTCCAAAGCACCGCGCACAGGCTCCCTACCATAATCGTAATGATCAGAAAAACGTGTACGTGAAGCATTATTTCGTCGACGTATAGGATGTACCATTTTGCATCCTGAAATTGATGTTTTCATTTCGTGTATCGTAGTTCAGCGATGTGATGGATTGGTTAATGCTCTCGGCAGAATCGTTTGCCGCTGGGCTTAATTCATTACCATAGCTGCTAACACCGATCCCTAACACCATGACGCACGCTAAAAATATGAAAAACATTTTCGACATATCGAATCTCTCCTCTTCTCGAATCGTTATTTAAGGTATGGCTTCGTCAATCCAGCCAACTGCTCGATCTCGCAGTCCTCCCTCTTTTACTACTGAGGTGTTGATTTCGGACAGGCTGGAAACGATTATTCCCAAAGAGAAAACGATGCACATGATGATCGATAATAGCTTAGTCATGAGCTTATCCTCCTCAGGTTAAGTATTTATCAAGAATTTCAGTAAGCAGCTTGTACCAAGGAAACATGGCTACCAATAACCCCATGTAAAACGCTGGGTAGACGATGACGGTGTAACCGATCCCCAGAGATTTTATCTTTTTTCGATGGCGAAACATTCGCCGGTGATCGACAGTCCACTCCATTCGTTGCATGGTTGCACTTACTTGCCCTTCGCTCAGCGTCTCAATTGTACGCATACTTGAAACGAGAATGACTCCATCATCAACGCCGATTTTGCGTTTAAAGCTCTCCAGTGCCTCGTCAGGGTTCCTGTTCCACTCAGATAAGGAAGGAATGTACTCTTTTAGCTTTCGAGTTGGTCTTGCTGCCTTGACCATAGCATTATAAATGGGCACCTGATTTTCCAGGAGAGTCACATAGCGGTTGATAAATCTGGCTATATCCGTACTCAGCATATCTTCTCTTTGATTTGCCCACATTTTCAAACTCATGTACGGAAGCATATAACTCGCTGCAGACGCCAGACACATCGACAAAAGCGGGAATGATTCCATTCGACTTACGACAACCCACATTAAAATAAGGATGCAAACCGTACTTCCAGCCAGCAGCTGCAGAAACACCCACTCCGGTTTTCCCCATCCAAAAGGTCTTCCTGCGCGTGATAGTAACTGATCCCATTTGTCGTCTTCGTCAGGCTTAAGTGCCTGCTCCCACTTTTGCCACCATACCCCGGAAACAAACAGCCTCGGCCTTTGCTTGTGAAACAAATACTTTCCGATCATAAAAGATGCACTAAAAACGAACAGAGCGCCTAAACCAAGGTAGGCATACATAATAAGCATTGGCATTAGCGATATCTCCTTCCCCAAATAAACGCGAGCAGGATCGAAAAAGTCCAAACGGTCGCCGCAATCGCTAATATCGCTTGTCCATCGGGCGTGTAAAAATAGAGGCGGTAGGAATCTTGAAGCAATCCTTGATTATATGGGATCAAGAATATGCATATCGCAATAACAATGAGAAGGCTGATCCAGATGGAGTATATTTCGCTATCCCGCTCATGTTTTTCATCCTGTTGCACAAACATCTCATTTGTTAACCGATTAAGAGGTGATTGAATATCTTCTGTTTCTCCTTCCAAGCCACTAGATATATACGTTGCAAAATCAAACGCCCACGGATGGTCCAGTCTCTGCGCAAACTGTTCCACGGCTGTAACCGGGTTACCGCCATCAGAAAGGCTATTATTCAACAGAAGAAGATCGGGCAATAGCTCTTTGGGACATTCCTCTATCATTTCGCGAAAAGTAAGGACTATATTTTTGCGACTGTTGTAATAACGGGAAAACAACTCTACGAAACGACAGAAGGAGCTGATTTTTTTATTCATCCGTACCGTATAGCGTGCGTACAGGATGAGTGTTGGCAGTAAGAGAAATAACAGAAAAAGTGACAATGATACAATCATATTCCCTAGCAAAATGCCCGAGATAAATCCCGCTACTCCACCAATCAAGGACAGTAATAAGTATCCTTCTGGCGTCCCGCTCACGATTTGACACCAACGATCAAAACGTTCGTACATCATCCGCCTGGTGGAATGTCTTAAAAATTTCTCTCTCCACACCTCGACGGTCCGCGGGAAGAATACTCGTGGACTTCTCCATCGCTTGTAAAGATGTATGCCGAGAAACAAAAATCCTGTGAACAGACATAGGAACACCGGGAAAAGAAAGGTGTAAATCATAGCTGCCTACCCATATCAGTAAGCCGTAGTTCTTTCAAAACCTCGATGTTTGCTTTACCGACGTAACACATGTACTCAACCAAATGCGGGCTCAGTTGATTTCCCGTCCACTCAAAAGCTCCCGTCTGCATGTTACGACTTACGAGTGGGATAGAATCGACTCGGTTAAATGATGGATTCCACTCCGTAGTGTGAATGGCATCGATAAAACGGTGACCGTTGTTGCGATACGTAAGCGAATTGACAAAATTGACTGCCCTGCTAATCCGCTCCTGTGTCAGTTCGATACTCCGTCCCCCATATTGATAAACAAGATCGGTCAAATCATGCAACGCTCTATGGGCAAATCGTTCGTGCATCGCTCCGATTGTAGCGTCCGTCCCTCTGATTCCGGCATTAATGAAATGATACGCTTCTAAAGGCTCACGAATTTCTCCGATCAGGATTGTATTTGCAGTTGATCGGTACATATCTTTGAAGCAATGTCCCAATTCAATACCGATTTCCTCTACGTTTTGTAGCTCAATCACTTCTCCTGGCCACACATCACCAAATCGCATCTCGTGTTCACTCTCAAAGATCGTGATGTATTCTGTTCGAGGGTCTTTCAGCTTCAGCATGCACATCATAAGCGTTGTTTTCCCGGCAGCCATCGGTCCAATGACCAACACATTGCTGCGTCCGTACACTTGCTGCTCGATTAGCCATTGAATCCTTTCATCGAAAGCTGACTGTTGCTGTGTACGGAGTTGATCCAGCGAAAAGGCTGGTGTCGTAAAGCGTCTAACAAGAATGGTCGGTACCCGGGAATACGGAAAGGTGAACATGGTCAATCTCGCTTTTAGTGAATGTAAATATCCGCTCAATCTTGGCTTTTTCTCGTTAAAAGATAGACCCGCTGTATTTGTCAGCTTTTGCTGAAGTGTTTCAACCTCTTTCCAGCTTGGTTTGTAAGAGAGAAATTTTTTGACCCCTTGCTCCAAATACGCGATGTTTCTGTTTGCAGATATTCGTACTTCCTCTACCCAAGGTGACAAATGCAAGACTGCATCGAGTATGCCCCACCCGTAAGTAGAAAACGTGAGTCCTTCGTAACCATTGACATGCGGCAGAATCTCTTCTGTTACTGGCCGTTGGAGGACTTCCTCAAAGTAATGCTGTAAGCGAAGAATAATATGGTTGTGACTATCTCGATCACCTTGTTCTGCAAGGGCGAGAATTTGCTGCATCTCTAGCTTCTCTTCTCTTGTTTTTCCGAAATGATTTAAATAATCTCTTGCCGCTTGTTTAATGTCCTCGATGGTTTGGATGCCTGATCCGATCCGGTGTTCTTGTTCTATCCCTCTCATCAGCAAAACACCGCACTTTTTTCCACATAATCTGCTTTTGCAATTTCCTTGAGACTGCTGATATACGATTTGGGAGGGAAAAACTCTTCAATTAATACACTGCAGCTGCGATGGGATTGCATGAGCCTGCTCTCCGAAATACGTGGTACTACTCCGTAGACCGCAACATCCTCTCCGATCCGAAAGGGTTGACCTGGTTCCGAATGACTGAGCAAAACCTCGCATTTCACGCCTCTTTCTCTCCATTTTAGAAGCCACTCTCTAGCACTATCGATACTAAAGGGATCCGCTCTCACGAACAGCAGATTTCGGTCAGAGGTGTGCAGCAATCGCTGTAGAGTCTCTGACTCGGGGAAGCAGTACCCCCAATCGAGGTACACATAGTCAAATTGCATGCGAAACACGCTAATGAGATTGCTTAATTCTGAGCTTTTCCATTTGCTTGCGGCATGTGCGTAATACAAATTCGGCAAGTGAGCGCTCTGTTTGCAGACATTGCGCCAGTTACGTTTGGTAGTTGTTTGTATATCTAAAAAGTCAGGACGAAATAAAGATAGTTGATGTTGTTGAAGCTTAAAGAAGCGAGTAAGATCCGGCTTGGCGTCATTCATATCAAGTACGACAATTCTCTTATCAGGATGCTGCCTAGCTAATAAGACCGGATAGTTAATACAAAAGGTAGTGATGCCCGAAGCACCATAGCTCATTAAAGCGTATACGAGCCCTGTATCTTTTCGCGGTTCGATATCTGCATGCTCTTGCACGAAACCTAGAATTAGACTGATTTTGTTGCGTATTTCTTCCTGCGACAAATGTGCTGATAGCAGATATACATGCTCTAGCCCCGACTCCTCCGTTACCTTTTCAATCATTTTCTCATCTCGATAAAGAGGCACGATAATTAACGGTGAGTTTGGCGGGAGCTGTGCTTTCAGATCCGGAAGCCATTCCCAAGCGGGAGTGGTGAACATCTCGGAAAAGATCACAGCAGCGTCTGGCATATAAAGCTGTCCAAGGCGTGAAAACTCCGCCGCTGTTTCAGCTACCAGCACATCACTGTACATCGGCATATACGTCTTGGCGAGTGACTTCATAGGATAACAAACCAAAATTTTCATGACGCTTGCTCCTTTGAACCCATGATATGACCTACCTGAAGCATCCCGTATGACATGGCCTCGCTTAAAATCACATACTCCTGGTCGGTCAAATTAAAGCCGATAAAAGCAGGTAGCGCAGTTGGTTGAACCCGGTAGTCCCGATATCGTTTTTCACCATTCAGCAACGGCTTTTCTCGTGATCCATGAAAAATGGAATCCATCTGATCTGGCGAAGGTAACAAGCTCGGCTTTAATGTATAAATCTCGATACCATTACTGTCCCTCACACTAGCAAGCTGACTCTCAAATAATAAATCTGCAGTATCATTCGTTTTTCGAAACTGAAGAGGTGCAGGATAATCCTGTAGCTCCGAGAGACTCTTGTATTTGACCCAAATCTTCACATGGTCGCCTTTGCGTAATTCCGTTAAAGGATGAATCGATAGAAGAGGGAACTCGTAGCGCGCCTGCCCTTTTTCCGGTAATAGCTGCGAATCTGTCAGCTTGTCGATTAATATTTGCTCGCCTTCGTACATGACCTGCGTGCTTCTTTTCCCCAAAACAGCATTCAAATCACGCGCTGAACCAGGAAGAATCTCATCTACCTCCTCCTGTACGAGGATCACATCACCTTGCGTAATCGGCTCGAAAGCTGATATTTCTTTGCCGGCAGCTACTTTTATAACTGGAGCAAACAGCTTTTCTGCAGCCATTGCGTCTATATATTGAGTAGCAGCATAAAATGATGACCCTGCAAGTAAAAATGAAATGAGGCAAATGACAAGCAATGTTTGCTTCTTCATAACACCCTTCCTTTGTAGGCATGAATCAATGACTGAAACTCACACTCTTCCTCTGGGAAGAGCTCCAAGAGTAGATTGGCCTTGGCACTTGCCATTGCTGTTTTCTCTCCATCAATCAGCGGTATCCAGTCACTCACCTGCGTAGTACCAAGCTGTTGACCCCATAGGGAGACCGTTCCTTCTACTTTTTTCATGATGCTTGTACGAGACAATTGGCCATTCCACTTGTTTGCTATCAGTTTTATTTTTCTTCTTTCTGTCGTCCACCAAGCAGGAGCTGGATCTACCAGAAACAAGCGGGTAAGTCTTGCCAAATCCGCATCAAAAACTACCCATATTTCGTCGGCAAGCTCAAAAATTTGTTTACAATGGCTCTCATTCCAATTGGACGAGACATCGATGACAACAACGGGACTATCCTTACAAATCCGAAGTAACCAGTTGGATGTATCTGTGTGGGAAGATTCTTGCTGAAGTTGTGATGGGGGTTCGATCTGGATGCGAAGATGGTTATTCTGCATGAGGAGCGATGATGTAAAAGATTCTTTTATTTGAGCTCTGCGCTCAAAATCAAGTGCGAAGTAATAATAGGAAGTCACTTTAGGTAACTCGCAAAGGGTGACAGGAATGCCTTTTCCAGCCCAAGCATACGCTAGGTTACTTGCAATAAAGCTAGCTCCTGCCTGTGCATACAGACTCGTAATAGCAATACATTTACGCTGATAGGACTCCTGTTTCTCGACTATTTGTGGTGAAGCAAGCTTTTCCTTGAGTGCTCTCCATTGCCGCTCTTCCTCAAAAGACTGCGAAAACTCCTGCTGCTCCAAATCACGGAACCTGGAGACAAAGCGGCTCATTTGGTGAAACATGACTATCCCACCTGGGAATCGTTTGATTTATTTTTACTGGATATATATTTCTCAAATTTCTCAACCATCTCTCGAACAGTGAGGGACTTGCGATGATAGTAGTATATTTTGCGTAGCCGCTCACGCTCTTGGGCGGTCATTTCAGGTCTTACCTTCATGGCTAGCTCGATTAGCAGAGCGAGTTCGACGTTGTTAGGTCTTCCTCTTCTCGGAGGATTGGCAAATAGCTCCTGCTGCTTCTTATTAAACGCGTTGGGGTACTCTACCAGCCACATATCTACCAGCGTCTCAATATCTTCATGGGTGCGTACTCCCAGCTTCATCAAGTATTTAAAATAGGTAGGGATGGGCCGTTCACGGGTCTGCCCATTTTGCCATCTGGCGAGGAATCCATTTGGCATTGTGAGAAGCTTGGTTACGTCGCGGATGAGTGCTGTCCGATTTTGTGAATGGTATTGAACAACTGCTTCTTTTACTAGCGTAAACAAAATGTCATGATAATTGATGCCTCTATATCCGCTTCCATATTCTGTGATGTACCATTCCTCAACTGCCCGATCAAAATCTCTGCGGCAATTCGATAATTGAAGCTGATTCAGATGCTCATAAAACTCTTCTAGATCATACCGAACCATAAACTCTTCCTGGTAATCTCCAAAAACAAAGGCAATAAAGGATTCCTTCAACTCTTCCAATGACAACAATGTCAGCTTGTTTGTCTCCTCATAGCAGCGGTTGACCAATTCTATTGCACTCTTTGCCAACACGTCAAAATACCCCCATTTTTCACTTTTTTATAGAGCGATAGACATTCTGCACCAGCATTCGCCACTCGTTGAATCTTTTTTAGCCTGATCCTCTCAGGCATTTCGCTTTATGGGTCGCCTCACACGCACCCGTGCAAGGCGATTCAGAGAACCTACTCCGTTACAAAGTAAAGTTCTTCTCCTGTTGCGAAAAGAAGAGCAATCCTTCCTCCGCGCTCCATGACGGTTGGAGCATTCTCCATTACAATCAGCCCGTCATTGAGTACTACTCTGTCTCCAAATCGATGTACGCTTTCGATTTGGAACGTTCCCTGCGGATATCTTTCCATTGAAAGATACCTGCCGGGCTTGTGCTTCTGGTAGCGAACGTATCGCCCTAGAAGCTGCTCCACGGATGCAGAGCATTGCTGGTGAGCCTCTACTGTTGCCATGCGCAACGCCTCCTTCTCTCACCTGTAGAGTACGGCCGTTTCATCTGCTTATAAGCCAATGAAACTATCTCTACCGTAAAAAAAGACAGTAGGGTTGTGCAAATATTTTTATAACTCTTCCCAATAAGCGGGATCACTAAGTTCAGGATACATTTCTGTGACCATATCAAACGGTGAAAAGTAGAGCGTATCGACGAGAATTTTGAGCTTATATGTTTTCAAAAGAGTATATGCTCTCTCCGTTTTGCTGAAGATGCTAGGCAGTTGACGCAAATCTGCCAGTTTTAATAAATGACTGCACATATAGTCGACGCATATTTTTGCCCGTTCCTCACCCTTTATACTCTGAAAATAGGCTGGAGGAAAATGACGGCGTATGCCTGAAAGCACTTCTTGATAAACCCATAGCACTCGTTGTTCTTCTGAAAGCCGTGGTAAATAGGGATAAGCAAATTCGACGAAATAATACACATCCTCTGCCTTTGCCTCGATAGGCGGTTCAATAAATTCTCTTACCAAATGCAGCTTCAGTTCCTTCACATCTTGCAAACTCAATTCACGTCGTGCCTGCTCTGGGGTCCATCTTTTTACATTTTCAATAGCATATCTTACAACTAATTGGACTTTTTGCTTGCGGTACTGCGCATCCTCGAACTCATACGGTGAAAAACGTTTTTGCTCTCCGTTAAGAATGCGTTTGTACCGATCGACTATTTTTGAGGGCACTATTTTCTCACTCCTATCCCCACTTTTGGAATATACTACTAAATTACCATGTAGGATTAGGACAAAAATAACAGTGCTTTCGTTCAAATTTGTGACTTTAATCATAGACTCCTGACTGAGAGACTCTACTCATTTTCACAAAAAGCTCATCCCAAAAGACGGGTATACTTCTTTTTACCTCTACTTCCAAATGATAGATTCCTTGCAAGTATAAATAGGACCGCTCCCCTTTTTGATGAATAACCGAGACCTCGTCACTAGCACCCTCCAAACTCGGACTGTTTAATCTCCAAAGAATCCCCGCTTCCTCGCGTGCTCCGCGAATGATATCAGCATCTCGCTGATCAGCTTCTTCCTTTGTAGCAAACAATCTGACCTGCTTATCTCCGTTTGAATCGATGTACTCCCATTTCCCAGCTGCACGTGCACCTTTAGTCACCAGATCAGCTGTATGCTGCATTTTCATTTCTAGATAATCCGTCTGCTCCAGAAATAACAGGATAGAGAGCAGACTGCCTAAGCAGAAGAGAAAGAAGAGCACAGTGATCATCGTTGCCCCGCGCTCTTCCTTCGCTCGAATCAAAAATTGGTGCAACAGATCGTTCATGGCTTCTCCTCCGCATTCTCAACCATCATATGGTAGCTTTCGGTTATCTCGTATAATTCCCCCGAAGCGAGAAGGCGAAAAGAAACTGTTGCTTCTGCTTTTACATGACTGCCCTTTCTCCAGCCATTCCCATCTAGCTCCAGCTGTATATCTTTGTGCAGAACGCCAATGCCTTGTGCCAGTTCGGATGTACCTCGTTCTTTCGCATGGAATTTGGCCAGTCCGTAATTGGGCTGCACAGCAGCAATTCTTCCTGCCTCATACGCAGCCGCCAATGCTTTTTGCTTGTTGTACATCATACTGAATTGGTCAAAGGAGAATACAATCAAGATCCAAACTAAAGGAAACACCAAAATAAACTCAATAATTTGGCTACCCCGCTCATCTCTCACCCTCGCATGTATTACTCGTCCCATTCGTCTTATCATCCGCTTACACCGAATGTATCTCGTACGTATTGGAACACAAATGCACCGAGTAAATATACCGCGTAGGGGAAAGAAAAGGCTGTATTATCCCTGCCTGGAAGCCATACTTGTCTATGTCCCGTCCACCCGGCCGCTATTACATGAAGATTATTGCGTAGGCGAGCCCAGTTTTGCGGATAAAACAACATAACAATCAGGCACAAAACGATGGAATTCAAAAACAAAGAATACACAACGCTCCAGCTCGTCCATGCTCCAACAGCCATCAGTAGTTTTTGATCTCCCATCCCCATTCCTTTTAAGACTACGGGACCAACCGTTATCAAAAACGCTCCTGCAACACCTAACAATGCTCCACCTAATGATTCGCCCACCCACTGATACCATAAGCCGACAGCAATCGCTGGAAAAACGACAGTATTCGGTATCCTTCTGCGTCTCCAATCCATCCATGCTGTGGCTACTAGCACGCCAAGCAAGACTGCGTTTGTCATTTGCTTATTTTTTCTTGCAGTTCCTTCAGCTTCTCGTCCTCGGCTGTCCCCAGTTGTGTCAGTGTCGGAATAAGCACGATCAAGATGACGGCAATGATAATGACCATCTCCACGATCGTAACACCGTCCTCCTCATACCAAAAACGCTTGACGTAATCTGCGATGGCTGCCATTACTTTCACTCCTCTATGAGATTTTGGTTCTATTTTCACTCTGCCAAAAGACAGTGCCTCTCGCAAAAATTTTTACAAGCGATCTCCGATGCCGATTAAAGCGGGACCCATTACCAAGAACAACAACGGCAGCCCCATTAGCAAAATGACAAAAGGCAACAGTCTGATATTTAAGCGATTCATATGAGTAGCCGCCTCGTCTTCTTGCTGTCTCACCTGCTCCTCTACTTGAACAGATAGCATTTGTGAGATACTCACCCCTTTTTTCATCGCCTCGTTCATCTCCAACGCGATGGTTGTCAGCGAATCGACCTCCCACCGAAAGGCCAGCTCCTCCAGCGCTTTTCTCCAGTTCCCAAGCCTTTTTTCTCCCACTTCAAGACTCGCGAGCTCTCTGCCTAGTCTGGCGTCAAAACGTCTTGCGGTCTGCTTAACAGCCTGCTGCAATGGCATTCCAGCCTCCACCAACGATTGAACGATGCTAAAAAAAATAGGAACCTGCTCTCGAATTTCTGCCTTTGCTCGCTTATCTGCCCAATCTAACAGCATGTTCGGCAGCAAGTACAACAGCAAGCTAAATACTAAGGGAAGCCCATTTCCCATACTGAATTTTTCCCCGTTCACCATGGCCATTGACAACGAGGATAGCGATGAAACTATGAAGCACATACTGATGAGCCGGAATAGAACAATCTCCGTTAGGCTGATATTGATCCCAAGGCGCGTCAATGTCTCCTCTATTTTTTTCTTGTCGACACCCGTCCATTTGTAGAACCGTTGTAGCAATACCTGGTTTTTCTCCAAGCCTCGTACCAATGTCCATCTTTTTCGCTCTTGATAAAATGAATGCTCAAGCCGGGCTTGCTGCTGAGAATCAATCCTTCCAAAAAGCGTGGCAGAAAAAGCCTCCCCCTTGCTCACACATGACGGTAGCCCGTACAGCAAGATTGCCACACCGGCCAATATACAGATGATAAGCATTGCAATCCCCTCCTATGCTCCCCTACTTATGCTTTTATGCGCAACGTAACGGATCGCTTCCCCGCCAATCAAGATAGAAGCCAAGCTCCCCAAAATAAGCAACCGTCCCCCTATTGTGGCAGTCAAAGAATCGAAATGATTTGGATTGTTCATGTACAGCGCTGTGATAAAGACAAACGGCATGACACTTAGTAAATTCACTTGTGCTACGATCTGAGCCATAGCTGCTTTTTGTCTGCGGAGCGACTGTCTGCGCCGCAAAATAGAGGAGGCAGCCAAATCAAGCGTTTTGGCCATATCCCCTCCCATTTCACGCTGAATGTGAACAATGGTCGCTAAATATTTGACATCCGCCGAACCTGTTCGTTCAAAAAATCGATTCATAACATGCTCAAGCGGGACTTGTGCTCGCAATAGCTCTACAACTCGCCTGTATTCCTCCAATACGTTTTCAGACAAAAATGGACTAGCTGCTACCTGTTCAAACGCATGCAAATACGATGGAGAGGTACGTAAAGAGCTGGCCATGAGACGAACTGCTTTTATATTGCCTGCTTCGAAATCATCCTTTCGCTTAGCGCCCCAGACACTCACCAATCGTTCGGTAAACATAATCCCTGCGAGCAAGGCAGGCAATGCCATCCACCAAGACTGCAGAATCTGACTACTCACACCAAAGGACAAGATCCCCAATAAAAAAGAGAGGGTCACATACTGGTTGACCCCCCACCCTGACCGCGATTTCGCCAACCTTTCCTCAAACCGCTTCCACACTGTTTTTCTGTCCTGTTGCAGTACGCCCACTATTTCATGCTTGGTCGCTGGCTCTTTCACAATCAATTTGTTGGGCATAACCAGTAAAAGAATAGCCGTCCCTATCCCTATCGCAACAGGTAAGCTCATATCCACGCTTATCCCTCCCTATATCGGTATTGGTGTTGTGAAAAAGACTTGCTCAATCTCTTCCCTCGACAGCCCTCTCTCTAGCCATCGCTTAATAAGTCGCTCGGGGCGATAGCCTGTCCACTTGAAGTGACCTTTGACTCTTCCATTCTCCAGGCCTGTTGCTTCGTACACATAAATATCCTGCAAATACACGCGATCAGGAAGAACCTGCTTAATGTTGCAAGCACGTTTTATCCATTCTTCATGTGATTGACCCGTGCCCACTACCTCCGTTATAGCTACCACCTTGCGACTGCCATCCTCTTCAAAGCGTTTTACTTGAACAATCAGATCCAGTGCCGAACCGATCATTAAATTGCGCTCCTCAGCACTATATACCTCGTCAGCTTTCCCAAATAAAATGGGCAATGTTGAATCGACCAAAGCTCGCGGGGAGTTTGCATGCGCTGTGCTCCAGCTACCCGGATGGTCCGTATTCATCGCCCAGAGCATGTCTACGATTTCGCCGCCTCGTGTCTCACCGACCATAATGACATCCGGCCTTTTTCTCAAGGACAAACGAACACAATCCTTGATCGAAAATCCACCCTTCCCCTCATAATTTGCAGGCTTCGCTAAAAATCTTCGCACAAAAGGATGCTGAAGCTTCATCTCCAAAACATCCTCGATCGTAATAATACTTAAATAATCAGGGACATACTGAGAGATTAAATTGAGCATATGAGTCTTGCCTGAGCCCGTTCCTCCACTGACAATGCCAGATGCGCGGGATAAGCTGACGGCTCTGTTTAAAAAGAGAAGCATTGGCTCGCAAATAGAACCGTAGCGTAAGTAATCAGCCTCGTTGAGCAGTTCACGGTGTTTTCTGATCGTGAGCATATGACCATCGGGGGAAATGGAGCGGTGTGTGGCAGCAACCCTCGAGCCATCTGGAAGCTGTGTATGCAGTTCTGCTTTTGTTTCATTAAACTCGCGCCCCATCGTCGCTGCAATTTGTTCCAATAAGCGCAGCAGCTCTTCCTCATCACGAAAAACAGCAATCTCAGGAGACTCTAGACGCCCCGTACTTTTTCTTTCAATAACGAGATAGTTATAGCGATGAAAAAGAATCTCCGTTATGTCGTTATCCTCTAGTAAAGCATCTAGTGGCCCCCACCCCGTCAAAGAATGCAGCAAGCGTTTTACTTCTGCCTCTATGTGAGTGGAGGTCAGTGTGGTTTGCGACTCCAGCAGCATTCGAATATCTGTCGTCAGCTCATCTAATAAAAGAGGAGATTGCTTTTCCTCCCATAGTCGTTTGCCATATTTCTCAACAATCTGCGTGCGAATTGATGTTTCTCGATCTGACCCGATCCATTTTTCATTCGTCCGTTCTTGATCCGGTGCTTGCATTTTTTCGTGTAGTGTCGAAGGAACTCCCGCCATTCCTCTTCCTGATGTTCGTAATTCTTGCGCAGTGCGGACCTGATTAGAAATGCCCAGTAACTGTTTTTTATCAAACATGGCACCCTCCCTTATCCCCATAGCCACTTGAAGAGAGATATTTTCTCTTTGTTTTTCTCTTTTCCAGCAGGCTTAACTTGCTCCCCATCGACGGGAAACAGTGCTTTTCCTAGTGTCTCAATGGCTTCCTTTGCCGGAATTCTCCCTGGCTGAAGCATGACTGGCGTTCCAGTGTTAATCGATTTTTTTACTTCTACATCATCAGGTATTGAGAAGATTTTTTTACTAGGGTGAAGTTGGAAATAGGCGCGAATTTCATCTAAGGTAAACATTTCTTTGCGTTGTAAACGATTCATGCATACTTGAATGCGTTCTTCAGGATACTCCGCCTCTCTCAACAGTTTCAGTAATCGTTGAATATTTTCGATGGAGTCTACAACCGGATTTCCCACCATCACGACATGTTCTGCAAAAAACAGAGCTTGAATCGTTGCATCTGTTGTATCAGGTGCCGTATCGATCAGAATGACATCGTAGCTGCTTCGTTTTAACGTTTCGAGAATTAAATATAAATGATAGTCACGGATTTCAAAGCTTTGTCGAATATCACGAGGGGAGGTGAGTACATGCAATCCCGATTCAGGATGAGAAACAATATACTTCTCTATTTGTTGGGGAGATAACGGTAATGCTTGCGCGAAATCCCGCCATTCCTCCTTGCTAAGGGAATACGGGTCTTTTCCTTGGCTCTCTATAAACGCATGCAACTGAACATCAAGATCCTTCACCCACGTAAAAAGATTCGGGGTACGAGGAAGATTTAAGGTAGTCGCAAATGTACCGAGGTCAAGATTGAAGTCAACAGCGATTACCCGCAATGGGTTTCCCTCGTTTTTTTGCATGGAAAAGAAAATGGCTAGCTCACGAGAAATAAATGTTTTTCCTACGCCACCTTTTGGACCGTATACCGTAATAAGCTGCTTTGGCCGATTGATTTCAGGAACTTGTCTATCTGGGATTTGTTCGGAAAAGGAAGGCGACTGGCTCGGATAGCTCCTCGCTTGTTCCTGGATGACATACTGATGTTGTTGCTGTGCAGCTTCTGTTACCATGCCTTGAGGCTGTATCATCATGGCTAGCGCTTCGATTTGCCCTGGTTCAATAGGTTTGGCAATCACCCATATGCCTAAGTTTCGGAAAAATGGTTCCCACATCAGTTCATTGCTCGAGCAAGCGGCTATAAATGAAAGATGAGGAAAGGCTAACCGAAACTGTTGACACAATACGCCTCTTTCCGTCCCCTTTATCCCGCCTAGCAACACCATATGCGGTTGGTTTGCCTGTAATTTTGCCCATGCCTCTTCTACTCCTATTGCTTCCCCGCACACTTCTACCACTCTGCTGCTGGTAAGTTGAGCAGTTAACAAGCGAACCGAATCTCGATCATCATCTACTATGAGCAAACGCCTTTTCACTCATGCTCCTCCTTTTGGATACCCCAACGTGTTTTCGTCTTCATTAACTCTGCAGCGAATTGTGCGTCTCCAATTCCAGGCTTTCCTGCATCCTTCACCGCCGCCAAGCCCAATCTGATTTTTCCATAATGAAGGGCGTGTGTTAGCATGACCGCCTCGTTACGTGTCAAGGAGAGAGTAACAGCGACCAAATTGGGACGTTCACCTTCCATTTCTCTTTGAATGCCAATGATCGGCATGTTTTGCAATAGGAGTCCGGAATGGGCACCTGTCTCATCTTCAAAGGAAGCATAGACATGAACTCTTTCTCCAGTTGATACATGCGGTGAAACGCCTGCTACATTGTCCACAGGAATGCTCATACCTGTCATTTTTTCTGTTAACGCTGCGTTGCCTTGCGCCTGGCTTGTTTGCTCCAAATCACTCTGCAATAACGGCCGTCCACCCTTCACTTGACGGGTGAAGGGCAAACCGACAAGACCCTGTCCCTCTTGCCATGGAATCAAACCTGGGATTGGGGCAGTGGGTTGCTGAAAAATCCCTCCCAGTGTCAGTGTCAATGGCTCCATGTCACTCGCTTCAAGTAATTGGCCACTTTCTTTTTCCACTGTTGATTTCAATTGTATATAGGTCACCTGATGCGGCTTCAAAATGATGTAGGTCGCTACACCTATACATGTGGCCAAAAGCAATATAGCCAACAATCGTAGCGGATGTATAGACATTCTCCCCCTCCTCTCAATTGTTTCTAGCGTAGGCGAGATTAGAGGGACAAAAAAAGAAAAACAAAAAACCGTGCAGAACGAATGCACGGTCTCACTATTGCACAAAAAAAGCTGCATTCTCCATTACTTTTGCAAGTAATCGGGAATACAGCTTTTCGTCTTATTCCTTCAAAACTGAATACGCATGATTGCTAAGTGTGTGGATAAGTCCTCGACCGATTAGTATTCGTCAGCTCC